>JAJPJZ010000372.1 GCA_021323935.1 Terriglobia bacterium
CGGTGTGGGTCGCAACCTGACTTATCAATGGGCAGGGCAGGCCATGCCGCCGCGCGCGCAGCGGCGCGATGCCGAAATCCTGAAGAAAGAGCTGAAGATCAACATCGTGCGCACGTCGCATTACCCGCAATCGCCGGCATTTCTGGACGCATGCGACGAGTTGGGGCTGCTGGTGCTTGAAGAGATTCCCGGCTGGCAGCACATCGGAGACCAGGCGTGGAAGGACCTGGCAGTCGATAACGTGGAACGCATGATCGCGCGTGACGCGCATCACCCCTCGATCGTGCTGTGGGGCGTCAGGATTAACGAATCGCACGACGATCACGATTTTTACGCGCGTACCAATGCGGTTGCGCACCAGCTCGATCCTACGCGGCAAACCTGCGGCGTGCGGTATCTGTACGATTCCGAGTTCCTGGAAGACGTGTTCACCATGAACGATTTTGGCTGGCCCTTGCGCCCGCCGAATCATCGTCGCTATCTCAACACTGAATTCTGCGGCCACACCTTTCCCACCAAGCCCTATGACCCGGTGGAGCGCCTCACCGAGCACATCCATCGCCATGCGCGAGTGCACAACCAGCTCGGCTCGAACCCGCAATACGCCGGCGGCCTGGGGTGGTGCGCCTTCGATTACGACACGCACGGCAACTTTGGCTCGGGTGACCGCGTCTGCTACCACGGCGTGAGCGACATCTTTCGCCTGCCCAAGCCGGCGGCGCACTTTTACCGCTCGCAGTGTGACCCTGCCGAAGAACTCGTGCTCGAGCCCGCCTTTGACTGGTCGGCGCAAGGGGACTGGAGCGCGAACATGAAGAACGCGGTCATCTGCTCGAACTGCGACCGCCTGAAGATTTTTGCCGGCGATCGTGTCATCGAAGCCGAGCCGGATCGCGCCACCTACCCTAACCTGCCGCACCCGCCATTCCGCTTTGACGCAGAACACCTGCCCTGGGCCGAAATGCGCATTGAAGGCTACGTGGGAGGGCGCAAGGTGGTGGAGCGCAAGCTGGCCTGCGACGGCGTGAACCGCGGTTTCATCGCCAAGGCCGACGACGTTGAACTGGTGGCCGACGGCGCCGATTCCACGCGCGTGACGCTGCGCATTGCCGATGAATTCGGCAACCTGCGCCGCTATGCCACCGCGGCCGTCACGTTTGCGCTCGAAGGACCGGTGGAGTTGATTGGTGACAATCCGTTCGCTCTGACCGGCGGCGGCGGCGCCGTCTGGTTGCGGGCGCTCCACACGCCCGGCGATGCCCTGCTGCACGCCACCCATCCGGCGCTGGGCACACGAACCGTGCGCATCAGGCTGGCCGCGGCTGAACCGGAGCGGGTGTGAAGTGCGATGTAACGAAATGTAAAGCCCACCCGTTCGCAACTCACACTCCTCATACGGGTTAAACTGAGTTGCTGACGGCGAAAAATGCGGCAGCCATAACTCTGGCGGTAACGTCTCATAGTTCGAAGAGTCGAATGTTCAGTAGGTGGGCGACTCGCAACTTCAGCTCTACTTCGGAGGAAAAATTGAGAAAGTTAGCAGCAGTGTTGTTTGCTTCGGCCTGCTTGATGGCGAGTAGTTCAGCCTTCGCGCAGGGAATCGATTTTGCGTTCGGCATCAGCACCACCACCTCGCCCTCGGCAAGCGCGAGTGCAATTTCAAATTGCGTGAACGGAGGCGTTTGCAACCTGCAGAAGCTGAGCGGCGGCGCCTACCCCAGCATCAGTGGTGATTTCCTGATCCATAAGAACTTCGGCGTGCAGGGTGAGATTGCCTGGCGCGCCAGCCGCGGCGACTACAGCGGCTTCGGTATTCCTTACCGTCCGCTGATCTGGGACTTTAACGGTATCTATGCCCCGCGCGTCGGCCGAATCGGCGGCGAATTGATGGCCGGCATCGGCTCACTGAGCTCACGCTTCTACCAGAACCAGATTGTGAGCTGCAGCGCCTTCAGCGGCTCGTGCACCAACTATGTCAGCAGCAACCACCTGGCACTGCACGTGGGCGGCGGCGTGCGCTTCTACATCTTGAAGGCCGTGTTCCTGCGGCCTGAGGCGCACTACTACTTTGTCCGCAACGCCGATGTTGATTTCACCAGCAACAACGTGTTTCGCGTGGGAGCGTCTCTCGGCCTGTCGTTCGGCCGCTAAGAGTTGCTGGCGAAAGTCCTGCAAAAACGCGAGGAACCCGCTCCGGGGTTCCTCATTTTTTATGGACTGCAGGAAACCAAACTATCTGACCGCCAGCGCGGGCTGCTCGGCGGGAGCTTTCTCTTTGCTGCCCCCGCGCCGATTGTTCCAGTCACCGAACTTACGCTGCAGGCGATCAAGGTAAACGTAGTAAACGGGCGTGATGTAAAGCGTGATCAACTGCGAAAACACCAGGCCGCCAACAACCGCCAGTCCAAGGCCGCGTCGTGATCCGGCGCCGGCGCCGAAGCCGATCGCGATGGGCAGCGTGCCCATCAGCGCCGCCATGGTGGTCATCATGATGGGGCGGAAACGCACGATGGCGCCCTGATAGATCGATTCTTCGGGCGATTCACCCTTATTGCGCTCATTCTCCAGCGCAAAATCAATCATCATGATCGCGTTCTTCTTCACGATCCCAACCAGCATGATGATGCCGATGAAGGAATACAGGTTCAGCTCCTGGCCGAACAGCAGCAGCGTGGCCAGAGCGCCCACTCCGGCGGAGGGCAGGCCGGAAAGAATCGTGATGGGATGGACGAAGCTCTCGTACAAAATGCCGAGCACGATGTAGATCACCACAATGGCGGCGGCCAGCAGGATGCCCATGTTGGCGAACGATTGCTGGAAGGCCTGCGCGGTGCCCTGGAAGCTGCGCTGCACCGTGGCCGGCATCATCTTGGCGGCAAGGTCTTCGACCGCCTTGGTGGCTTCGCCGAGGGTGGCGCCCGGCTTCAGGTTGAAGCTCAACGTAACGGCCGGCAACTGGCCTAGGTGGTTGACGGTCAGTGGTCCGACTTCAGGCACCATCTGCGCGACGGTATCGAGCGGAACCAGCTTGCCGGTGGTAGGCGAGTGAACGTAAATCAGCGAGAGCGACTTGGGATCGTTCAGGTACGGCGGCGCCAGCTCTAGAATGACGTAATACGTGTTCGTGGGCGTGTACATGGTGCTGACCTGCCGCTGGCCAAACGCGGAATAGAGCGCGTTGAAAATCTGCGTAACGTCAAGGCCGAGCGCCGAAGCTTTGTCACGGTCCACCTGGATGACGAGCTGCGGGTTGCGGATTTGCAGGTCGCTGCTGACGTCTTGAATGTAAGGCACGCCGCGTAACGCCGCCTCCAGCTTGGGAGCATCGGCGTAGAGCTCTTTCGTGTCAGGCGACTGCAGCGTGTATTGATATTGCGCGTTGGTCAACTGGCCGCCCACGTTGATGGTCGGCGGAACCTGCAGGAAAACAAAAACGCCCTGCACGACCGAAAGATTGCGCCGCATGTTCGCAAGGACTTGGTCAACGCTCTCCTTGCCGGGGCGGTCTTTTACTTCTTTCAAATGGAAGAACACGCGGCCCTGGTTCACCGGCTCACCGTAGCCTGCCATGGTGTAAAGCACGGCCGGGTCGCTCTGCACGATGGTGGCAATCTGCTGGACCTTGGCGCCCATCTGGTCGAAGCCGATGCCTTCCTGCGCCTGGATGAAGCCGAACGCCAGGCCGGTATCTTCGTTCGGGATGAAGCCGGTCTTCATGTTCTTGTAGAGCACTACGGTGAGCGCCAGCACGCCAAAGCTCACCATCAGCGTCACGAACTTCCAGCGCAGCACGCCTTTGAGCGTCCAATCGTAGAAGCGCAGCATGCCGTCGAAGACGCGCTCGGTGGCGTTGTAGAAGCGGCCGTGCTTTTGATGCTGAGGCGGCCGCAGGAAGCGGCTGCAGAGCATGGGAGTGAGCGAAAGCGACACCAGGCCTGAAACCAGGATGGCCGAGATGATGACGACGGCAAACTCATGCAGCAGGCGGCCCACAATGCCGGCCATAAACAGGATGGGGATGAACACCGCGGCCAGCGACAGCGTCATGGACAGAATGGTGAAGCCGATCTCGCCGGCGCCGTCAAAGGCGGCCTGCATCGGCGTCTTGCCCATTTCCATGTGGCGCACAATGTTTTCGAGCATCACGATCGCGTCATCCACCACAAAGCCGACCGAAAGCGTGAGCGACATCAGCGAAAGGTTGTCAACCGTGTAGCCCAGCAGGTACATCACGCTGAACGTGCCGATGATTGACATCGGCAGCGCCAGGCTGGGAATGATGGTGGCCGAGGCGTTGCGCAGGAAAACGAAAATGACCAGCACGACCAGCGCAATCGTGAGCAGCAGCGTGAACTTCACGTCGTTGACGCTCTGGCGAATGGAAACCGAGCGGTCGTAAAGGGTGGTGGCGCGCACCGAGGCCGGAATCTGCTGCATTAGGCGGGGCCACACCTGGCGAATGGAGTTGACGATCTCGACCGTGTTCGTGCCCGGCTGCTTCTGGATGGCGAGCACGACTGCCCGCTCCAGCCCGGCCTGGCGAGAATCGAACCAGAAACGGGAGAAAGCGTCCTGAATGCTGTCTTGCACGTCAGCAATTTCGCTGAGCCGCACCGGCGCGCCATTGCGATAGGCAACGATGAGCGGGCGGAACGAAGCGGCGTCGAGCAGCGGCCCGTTGCTTTGCAGCGTGTAAGTTTTTTCGGCCCCGTAGATGCTGCCCACCGGAATGTTGCTGTTGCCTGCGGCAAGCGCGCTCTGGACCTCGTCGATCCCGATCTGCCGCGTCGCCATGCGGTTGGGATCTACATCGACCCTGACGGCGTATTTCGCTGCTCCGAAGACAAAAACCTGCGCCACTCCGGAAATGGTTGAGAGCTGCTGGGCCATGGTGGTTTCAGCAGCGTCATCGACTTTGTAGAGCGGCAGCGTGGTTGAGCTGAGCGCGACATACAGGATCGGCTGGTCGGCGGGATTGACTTTCTTGAACGTAGGCGGCGAAGGCATGCCGGGTGGCAGTTGTCCGGCGGCGGCGGCGATGGCGGATTGCACGTCAACTGCGGCGCCATCCAGGTTGCGCGAGAGATCAAACTGGATCGTGATATTGGTGCCGCCCAACTGGCTGCTTGACGTAATCTGGCTGACGCCCGCAATGGTGGTGAACTGCTTTTCCAGCGGCGTTGCCACCGAGGCTGCCATGGTTTCGGGGCTGGCGCCGGGCAAACCCGCGCTCACCTGGATGGTCGGGTAATCGACGTTCGGCAAATCGCTGACCGGCAGCAGGCGATAGGCGAAGATGCCGAACACCAGAATGGCGGCCATGACCAACGTGGTCATGATGGGCCGGCGGATAAAGAGCGACGTCATTGCCTCTGTCCTTGCGGTTGTTGCGCCGAGCGCCCCGGCTGGCCGGCCTTGGGCTGCGCGGCGTTCGGATTCGTGCCACGCTGCGGCGGTGCGGGCCTGGCGCCCGGACCCGGCTGCGCCGAGCCGCTGCCCGCCGTTCCTGCTGCCGGCGTTTGCGCCAATTGCGCCGGACCGGCGTCAACCGGAACCGTCTTTGTAATGCTTACTTTGGCGTTTGGAATGACGCGATACATGCCGTCAACCACCACCGCGTCGCCCGGGGCCACGCCGCTGCCGATTACCGAAAGCTGGCGATAAGTTCGCGCCACCGTCACCGGCTGCATAGCTGCCGTGCCGTCAGGCTTGACGGTAAAAACGTAGCTGCCCTGCTGCGAGCTTTGCACCGCTATGGAAGGAACGACGGTGGCGTGCTGGTCGGTGCCGAGCATGAGTTGCACATTGACGAACTGGCCGGGCCAGAGGCGGCGATCGCGGTTCTGAAACGTTCCCATCAGCCTGATCGTGCCGGTGGTGGGATCGACTGCATTATCGATGAAGGTCAACGTGCCGACCGCCGGAGTGCTGTCGTTCGGAACAAATGCGCGGACCTGCAGCCCCTTACCGCTGCCGGCGCGCACCGCGGCAAGCTGCGCCTCCGGAATGGTGAACTGCACGTAAATCGGCATCACCTGGTTGATCGTAATCAGCGGGTTAACGTCGTTGGCTTTGACGTTGTTGCCCAGGTTGATCAGGATGGCGCCGGCGCGGCCATCGATTGGCGACCTGATGTCGGTGTAGCCCAGGTTCACAGTCGCGGTCTGGACGGCGGCGCGATCGGCCTGAACTGCAGCCGCCCCGGCCTGCGCCTGCGTGGTCTGCTGCTCGGCCGCCTGCGGCGCCAGCACGCCTTCTTTCATCAGCATCTGGTAACGCTCGGCGTTCACCTGGTCATTGCGGGCGTTGGCTTCATCCTTGGCCAGAATGCCCTTGGCCTGCGCCAGGGTCGCCTCAAACGGGCGTTTATCGAGTTCAAACAACAGCTGGCCGGCGCGCACGTCCTGGCCTTGCTGCACTAATACGCGCTGCAGCACGCCATCCACCATCGACCTGACCTGCACGGTGTTGTAAGCCTGCACATTGCCGATGGCATCGAGCTCAATCGGTATGGGCTGCTGCGCCGCGATAGCCACATTCACCGGCGCAGCCGGCATGGCTGGAGGCCCGGAGTTGGCGCTGGCGGAGTTCCGGCCACACGCAAGCAGGGCCAGCAGCATGGCCGCCGCCAACAAAGTGGCGGCAAAAACAACGATCTTCTTTTTGTTCGTCATTCGACCAGGAAGTACGGCGATTGCCCATCATATAGGGCATCGTAACGGCGAGTCGATTCAGACCACAGGTGAATGATGCCGCAACCCGCAACGCGGACGTAAAGAATTGTCTCTGGGCGTTTTAGGCGCGTTTGCCCAACCTTGGGAAATTCATATACCGTGATTTTGTGGAGCACTCCTGCTTTCGCTGCGGGGCGCGGGTTGAAGACGGCACCAACTTCTGCCCAAGCTGCGGCGCGCCCCAGATCCGGGTCACGGCAAGCCTGCCGCGCGAGCCGGCCCTGCAGCCTTTGCCGGAACCGGCCGCGCCCAGTGCCGGCGAGTTTCCTGCCGGTTCCGCGCCGCTCAGGCCGCGTGACGCGCCGATGGCGTCGGCTCCTGGTTCAGCAGGCTTCGATTGGCAATACGCGCTGCCGGCCGCAGCGCTGGGCGGAGTATGCGCTGCAGTGCTGGCGCTGCTTCCGGTCATTTCAGTCTTCTTCCCCCTCTGGATGGCGGCAAGCGGGGCGTTTGCCGTGGCCTTTTATCGGCGGCGGAAGCGCGTGGCCTGGGTTGAGGCCGGCGACGGCGCGCGGTTGGGCGCGCTGGCGGCGCTGATCGGATTCTTGCCGTTTGCCCTGGTGGTCGCGCTCGAATTCCTGTTCCTGGCGCGCCAGGGCATGATGAAAGAAGTGTTCGGACGCATGTCGGCGACCAGCGCCGACCCTGAAGTGCAGCAGCAGATGCAGCACATCCTGGCGTGGCTCCAGACTCCACGCGGGGCGGCCATCGCCGTGATCGGCTCGCTCGCCATTGCGTTCGTTCTCTTTGTTGTGCTCGGCAGCATCGGCGGCGCCATTTGGGCGGCAATTACGGGCAGGCGCGATTCGCGCGCGAGCTGACCTGAATGCCTTGCCGCAGTTCACGCGCGCCAGTATGATGCTTGGCGGATGGGAACGTCGCCCGGCACACGCGAATTCAACCTGCGCGAAAAGGCGCAGATCATGTCCGGCTCAGAGATCGAGCGGACGCTGGTGCGCGTGGCGCATGAAATTGTTGAGAAGAACGGCGGCACTGAAGGCCTGACTCTGATCGGCATTCGCCGCCGCGGCGTGCCCCTGGCACAGCGGCTGGGCAGCCTGATTGAGCGCATCGAAAAAACCCCTGTGCCGGTCGGCACTCTGGATATCACGCTGTACCGTGACGACCTCTCAACCGTCGGGCCCAAGCCGCTGGTGCAAAAAACTGACTTGGGCGTGCCGGTCAGTGACCGCAACGTTATTTTGTGCGACGACGTTCTCTACACCGGGCGCACCACGCGGGCGGCATTGGACGCGCTGTTTGACCACGGCCGGCCGCGCCGCGTGCAGCTTTGCGTGCTCATTGACCGCGGCTGGCGCGAGCTGCCGATTGAAGCGTCCTACATCGGGCGCACGGTTCAGACCACCGATCGCGAAATCATTGAAGTAAAGTTCCGCGAAACCGATAACGCTGAAAAAGTGCTTATGGTCGAGAGGCTGTGAGGCGCCATGCCGGCCTATCTGCTGGTTGAAGTCGAAATTCACGATGCCGCGCAGTACGAGAATTACAAGAAAATGACGCCGGGCTCGCTCGTGCCCTTCGGCGGCCGGTTTATCGTTCGCGGCGGCGCCGCTGAAACGCTCGAAGGCGACGGAAGGCCCGGCCGCATCGTTGTGGTCGAGTTCCCCAGCATGGGGAAGGCGCGCGCGTGGTGGAACTCGCCCGAATATGAGCCGGCCAAGAAATTGCGCCAGCGCATTGCCACTACTCGCATGCTCCTGGTCGAGGGCTCCAGCCCGGTTCCTGCATGATTGATTCGCGCTCGCTGCTCGGCATTGAAAATTTGGGCCGCGACGAAATTGCTTCTATTCTCAATCGCGCATCCCAGTTCAGCCTTGAAAAGCCGCAGCCCATCCTGAGCGGCAGGCGCATCGTGCTGCTGTTTTACGAACCGAGCACGCGCACGCGGGTTTCATTTGAAATGGCGGCAAAGGCGCTGGGCGCCACCACCTACCTGGTGCATGCAACTGCCTCCAGCATTGAAAAAGGCGAGAGCCTGCTCGATACCGGCCTGACGCTGCACGCCATGGGCGCTGAAGCCATCGTGATTCGCCACCCGTCATCGGGCGCGCCGGCCTTTCTGGCGCGTCACCTCGATATTCTGATCGTCAATGCCGGTGACGGCATGCACGAACATCCGTCGCAGGCGCTGCTTGATGCCTTCACCATTCGCGAAGCTAAGGGACGGATTGAAGGGCTGAAGATCGCCGTGATTGGCGACATCTTTCATAGCCGCGTGGCGCGCTCAGACGTTCACCTGTTGAGCCGCTTTGGCGCTGAAATTGTGATGAGTGGCCCGCCTGAGCTGGTGCCTGATGTCGCCGTGACGCTTGCTCCTGGTTTGAAGCTGACGCGCGACGTGGATGAAGCCATCGCCGGCGCCGACGTTGTGATGCTGCTGCGCGTTCAAAAGGAGCGCCTGGGCGGGCTGCCGATTTTTGTGGAGCGCTACGTGGCCGAATATCAAATGACGCCGGCTCGCCTGGCGCGCGCCAAGCCCGACGCCCTGGTGATGCATCCGGGGCCGATGGTGCGCGGCATGGAGTTGACCGACGCCGTCGCCGACAGCTCGCGCTCGCTGGTTCTGCGCCAGGTGCGCAATGGAGTGCCAGTCAGGATGGCAATCCTGGCAAGGGCGCTGGCAAATTGAACACGCTGCGGCTGCGCAAGCAGCAAGCCGCAGACCCACAGAGAAAGATCACGCATTCGCCGGTCGAGAACGTGAAGAATTAATCAATGTCGTCGCTGCTGATCAGGAACGGCTGGGTTGTGGATCCTGCTTCGAACTTCGAAGCGCACGCCGACGTGTTGGTACGCGAGGGCCTGATTGCGCAGCTTGCGCCCGCGGGCCAGATTGCCGGCGCCGATGAAGTGTTCGACGCCCGCAACCTGGTGGTTGCGCCCGGCTTCGTTGACCTGCACGTTCACTTGCGCGAACCCGGGCAGTCGCACAAAGAGACCATCGCGACGGGCACTGCGGCAGCCGCTGCCGGCGGCTTCACGTCGCTGTGCTGCATGCCGAACACCGATCCCGTCAACGACCTGCCGGCGATTACGCGCTGGATGCTGCAGCCGGAGCGCGGAGCAGTCGTGAACGTCTTCCCTATCGCCGCTGCAACTGTGGCCAGCGCAGGCGAAAGGCTTACGGATTTTGCCGCGCTGCGGCGCGAGGGGGCCGTTGCCGTCACCGATGACGGCAAGCCCATCCTGCACGAGGGCGTGATGCGCGATGCGCTCTCGCAAGCCAGCCTGGTCGGAATTCCGGTGATTCAGCACGCCGAAGACACCGCACTCACGAAGGGCGCAGTAATGAACCAGGGGCCGCGCGCATTCCGCATGGGCCTGCGCGGCATGGCCGCAGAAGCGGAATGGAAGCTGGTACGCCGCGATATCCAGCTCGCGCGCGAAACCGGGGCGCACCTGCACGTCGCGCATATTTCCACCGCCGCTGCCATCGCGGCCGTGCGGGAAGCCAGGCAGCGCGGCATTCATGTCACCGGCGAGGCGACGCCCCACCACTTCGCCATGATCGATGATGACATTAACGACTACGACGCCAACTTCAAGATGAACCCGCCGCTGCGCTCGCGCCAAGACCGCGACGCCGTGATCGCCGGCCTGCTGGAGGGAACCATTGACGCCATCGCCACCGACCACGCGCCGCACGCGCTGTATGAAAAGCGGCAGGAGTTTGATCGCGCGCCCTTCGGCATCATCGGCCTTGAAACCGCGCTGGGCCTGGCTTTCCGCATTCTGCACGCGGAGCGCGGCATGGCACTCCCACAAGTCGTGCGGTTGCTGACCACCGGTCCGGCGAGCGTGCTTGCCAACACCGCAGTGGGCGCGCGCGGCAGCTTGCGCGTCGGCAGCCCCGCCGATATCGCAATCTTTGATCCTGCTGCGCGGTGGAAATTTGACGCGTCCAAGTCGAAATCAAAGTCGCGCAACACGCCATTCGACGGATGGGAACTGCACGGCCGCGTAACTGCCACGCTGGTCGGCGGCCGCTGGGTGTTTCGCGATTAGTTGCTCCTCATGCCCGGCTGAAATTCTGCACCTGCCGCGCGCAGCAGATCATAGCCTCGCAGTTCACTTCTGCTTATCAGCCCTCAGTTGCTGCTTCCAGCCGAGGATTCGCGCCTTGTTGGCTTCCGCTTCCGCTTCAGGAATCATGCCTTTCTTCTGATACAGAATGGAAAGGCTGGTGTGCGCCAGCACGTCATCAGGATCGAGTTGGGCGATTCGCTCCGAAGTTTCGATGGCTTCGTCGTAGCGCTCCAGGTCCTGGTATGCGCGTGCCAGGCCATGCATGGCTTCGGTGTATTCAGGATCGGCCGCGATGGCGGCGCGATACTCGGCGATGGCGCGCTCGTGCTCGCCTTCGGCGAACAAATCAAGCGCGGCATAGTAGTGATTTTTTGCGTCGGGGTTGGGCATCGGCTCGCCGTCGTCCGCAATGATTTTACCGGCTGCGGGCGGCTGGCCAGCCGGCACTTGCCTCAGATGTCGTATTTCTTCAGCAAATGCCGGAAGCTGCGATAGCTGACTTTCAGCATCTCCGCGGCACGGGTCTGCACGCCGTTCGATTGCTTCAGCGCCGATTGAATGAGCGCACGCTCAAAGCTGGCAATGTAGCGCTCCAGGTCGACGCCATCCACCGGTATGAACTGCGGCACCGGCGGTAGGCCAGGATAGTGGCCGTTGCCATTGCCGTCGCCGTTCGTGCCGGAATGGCCGTTACCGTTGCCGCCTGCATAGCTTGCGCTCTGGCCGGCAGCGGCTGCAGCCGTGGCAGCTTTCGATTTCACCACCGGCACTTCGACGCGCAACTCGTTGGTCGATTCCAGCGCCACCGCGCGTTCCACCGTATTCTCAAGCTGTCGGACGTTGCCGGGCCATTGATACTCCATCAGCGCGCTGATCGCATTAGGCGAAAGCCGCACAATACTTTTGCCCGCAGCCGGCGCGTACTTCTTCAGGAAATGGTTGGCCAGCAGGGGCACATCGTCGCGCCGCTCGCGCAGCGGCGGAACCTCAATCGGAATCACGCTCACGCGGTAATAAAGGTCTTCGCGGAACGTGCCTTCCGTCACCATTTTGGCCAGGTCTTTGTTGGTGGCGGCAATGACCCGCACATCAATTGAAATTTCTTCAGTGCCGCCCACCGGCCGCAGGACGCGCTCCTGCAGGACGCGCAGCAGCTTCACCTGCATGGCGAGCGACATCTCGCTGATTTCGTCGAGGAAGATCGTGCCGCCGTGCGCCACTTCAAACAGACCGCGCTTGTTCTGCGTGGCGCCGGTGAATGCTCCCTTGACGTAGCC
>JAJPJZ010000341.1 GCA_021323935.1 Terriglobia bacterium
GAAGCCGACGCGAGTGCGGCCCCGCCTGATTGCGCGGCATACGCGCAGGGCTTCCGGCTCGGCTACAACGACGCTCGCGCGCAGCAGCCCGCGCAGGCGACCGCCAGCGCAAAATGATTAGTGCCGGGTGATGAGCAAAGGCGATTCGGCAGTCGCCTCGCCATGGTCAGCCGCGCGGATCTTCGCGTCCTGGTTCACAAAAAATGACCGGTGCTGATCGTCGGCGGTCGCGGGGACGAGCACTAGGTCATATTTTTCGCCATTGCTGGTGTAGCGCACTTTGTATTCGCCGCGGTCAGTACGGGCCATGCGCTTGGTCATGGATCCGCTGCCCACGAGGTCGGCGAGCGTCTTGGCATACTGATGGTGCTTCTGCTTGTACAGGTACTCCGAGCGCAACACCGTACGCATGTAGGCGATGGCGGCCGATTCAGCGGGTGAATTCGCCCCCGGCTGCAGGTTCGGCTGCGCTGCAACCGGTTGTGCGGTGCCCTGGCCGGCAGTAACCTGAGCGGCAAAAACAGCGGTTCCCACCGCCAGAAAGCATGCCAACATCAAACGCGCAAGAAATTTCATTTTGGCCCTCAATCCCCTTTATAAGATTCGTGACCAGAGTAACCCGAAAGTAATGATTGCGAATTGACTCGCCCCGGCCCATCCAGCATTCTAGGCGTGCGCCTGGAGAAGTTTACGTAATGAAAGCTGCCGTGCAGAAGAAGGCCCAAACTCGCATCGCCATCATTGAGAGCGACCCGCTGCGGCTGGTGGGGTTCCGCGCGCTGTTCGATAGCGAACCTGATATTGAACTGATCTCCGCCCAGCTCAGCGAAATTTGCTCGCATCCTGAAATCCAGGTCGCCCTGCTCGCCAGCCGGAACGGCGAAAACTTGTTTGACATGATCGCCAGCCTGAAGGCTGCCCGTCCCGACCTGCGAGTGCTGGTCACCGGCTCGGTGGCTGACGAAGAAACCATCCTGAAGGCGCTGGCTGCAGGCGCCAAGGGCTACGTTGACGAAATTGCGTCGCCCGCTGAATTCATTACTGCGATTCGCGTCGTGCTGCAGGGCTCGATCTGGGCGCCGCGCCGCGTGCTCTCAATGTTTGTCGATCGCGTTACCGCCTCCGGCCGCATCTTCCCTGCGGGGCGGTTGAGCTTTACCGACCGTGAACACGAAGTGCTTGAGCTGCTGGTTGCCGGCCGCTCCAACAAAGAAATCGGCTCAGCCCTGGGCATCGAAGAGCGCACCGTAAAAGCGCACGTTGCCAAGCTGATGCGCAAAGTCGGCGTGCAGAACCGCATCGCACTCTCTGTCCACGCCATTACTCATTCGCTGGTCGCCGAGCGATAACGAGCCGGCCTCCCCGAACAAAAAGAGTGGCCCGCGGGCCACTCTTTTCCTTTTGGTTCACTCCCGCCCGCAAACTTCTTGTTCGCGCTACTGATAGCCTTCGTGCTCCAGGGCCACCGGCGTGCCAACCTGCTTGACCGGGCCGCCCTCCAGCACGTCATAAAGAGCGTGGGCCGGCCGTAGCGGAGCGGGTTCATTCACCGCCGTGATGGCAAGAATGCGGATGTGCTCATCACGGGGCAGCGTAATGGCATTTGCGCCCGCAGGAAGATCGAGCCGGTAGGCAAACAGGTATGAATATTCGTAAGCCTGGTTGCTGCCGTCATCGGCGTGGCGATGCGAGGCAAACCACGCAATGTCGGCGCGCTTGATAAAGCCCGGCACAATCTGGCCGGTAAATTCCTGGGTCGTGATGGTGCGCGTGGCGGGCGCGCCCGGCGCCGGCGCGGCATTTGCGCCCCGGCTGACTGCGACCTGGCGCGTGCGAGCCTGCCACAGCCGGTTGTCCCACTGCCCAATGTAGCCGGTCCAGTTCTGAATCGTGAGATTGACCGGCTGGTCACCAACCTTGAACGTTGCCTGGGTATCGGCATTCGGCAGCCGCGGCGCGCCATCGTCGTTTGCGCCGCCGCTGTACGCGGCCGCGAGCAGGTAAACGCGGTTGAACTGCCCGGCGGGCAGGTTGATAGTTTGTCCATGCGCGCTGATTGCATTCGGAGTCCCGGCAGGCGCAAGCGAGAAGCGAATGCCGCTGAAAGTAATTTCGCGCGGCAGCATCTCGGCGGGCAGGGCGTTGCCCTGCGGAGCGTTCACCGCCTCGCCCGAGCAATCAAAACAGCCCATGCCGGGATGGCCGTCAGTACTGGCCACGGAAGCTTCATAGCGCAGCGCAACCGCCTGCGACGCCGGTGCAGCGGCGCGCGCCGGGGCCGGGCCGAGCTTCAGCGCGAATGTGCGCGGCTCCCACGCGCCGAGCGAAACTACCAATGCTCCATTGCGCAGCGTGGCATCGCCAGGTTTCGCCGCATTGCCGGCCTTCACGCGCTGCTCCGGTGCTTGCTTCATGCTGCCGGCTGAAGTGCCGCCGCTGACCGTTCGCTCTTGCGCGTCAATGTCGTGCGCGGCGATGATGGGCGCGGCGAACGAAACCGTCGCATGATTGTTGCCGCCGTCGTTCCTCTGGCCGCTGGTATCGACGATGCGGAGAACCAGATCGTCAGAGGCTTCGGCTCTCTTGAGCGCGAGCACTCGCACGCGCGGGTTTGAAATTTTCACCAGCGAAAACGTCTTGCCCAGCCTGCCGGGATGCTTTGGCGAGTCGAAGGCAAACAGCGGCGTATTCAGCCGGTATCCCTGCCAATCGGCGTTGCCCTGGCGCCAATCGCCTTCGTGCGCGGCCAGCCCAAAAACGATTTCATGGTGGCCGATGTCCTGCGTGCCCTGGTCCTGGTATCCGCCGCGAGTTCCCGGCGTGCGAATCAGAGTGAGGCGAATAGTGTTATCGCCTGGCTTATCGGAGCCGTATTTCTTATCGGTCAGGATGGTTTCGCCGAACGCGCCGCCCTGGTCGGTGAGGTCGATCCACTCGTGGGTTGCCACCTCGAACTGGCGATCGTCTTCATTGGGGCGCTGGACGGTCCCGACGTCCCAGTTGTAAGTTGCGTTCCTGTTGCTTGCGGCCAGCGGAAACACAGCCTTGAGGTTGGCATTCTTCGTCTGCCAGTCAGCGGCGAGGGCAAATTCAACGCGATTGCCGGCCTCGCCTGCGGCAAGCCGCACCGTCTGCACAAACTTTGAACCTTCCGTTTCGCGCGTCACCTGAACGGCAACGCGAGCCGGCCCATTTTCCATGACCTTGACTTGTGGCGTGCCGCTCACGTAAGCACGAGGCGCGCGCTGCTCATCTTCAAAATCCATGTTCCACGCCGGCCAGTGTTCAGGGTTGTCGGTTGAGATGGCGAGGCGAATGGGCCCTGAGAGCATCTCGCGATTCAGCTTCTTATCGAAGATGCTGAACACATCGCCGTTGTGGTCGAGGCTCACGCGATAGCGGGCATTCTCAAGCGTGGATTCGCTGACCTTGAGCTCTGAATTCGGCGTGGTTGCCGCGCCCGGCTGAACGTCATAAACCGCGTATCCCACCGAGGGCACGTGCGCCACGAACAGCACTGAGGCGTGCTCACCTTCCCCGGCCACCTGCGACGGCGTTTCCTTGCCGTCAGGGCCAATCACTCGCGCGCCGCCGCTCACGCCCGTGGCTTCGGCTTCGATCACTTCGTCACGATCGATGTTCAACGCATTGAACACCACGACCGGCGTGCCCTGCGCCTGCGTGTCCATGACCGAAGCAACGGCTTCGGTGCCGCTGGTCAGGACGCCGGCAAATTGGTTCATGGCAATCGCGTCGTCATTCCAGGCGTACTCGTACGATTTGGGTGTGGCCGTTCCCGCCATGATGTCATGGAACTGGCCGCCCAGCAACAGCCGCCAGGCCCGGTTGAGCCGCTCCTGGGGATAGGTTCTTCCGCCCAGCCACATGGCCGCGACCGACGCTTTTTCGGCAGCGTCGGCCAGCACTTCATTCGTGCGGTTCCAGCGCTTGTGATAGCCCTGGGACGTGATCGAGCCGGCGGAGTGATTGATGAGTTCCAAATCGCCGCTGTAGGTCGGCATCCTGGAAGTCTCGCCTGGCTTGATGTCCAGGAACATCTGGTCGGCATTGGATTCGACCACGTGCAAAGGGCCGGTGCCGCAGCATGGTTCCTGGCCGGTAGGCTGATAAAAGTTCTGCACGCGGGTTTGCCGGTTGCGCCGCAGCGGAATGGGCAGGATGGGCATGCGCTTGCCGGTCACAATCGCTTCCAGCATCTCCACCGAGCTCTCATGGGGCGAGCCGCCGGTATCGCCGATGCCCACATAGTGGTAATCGGCGTAAACGCCTGTGACCTTGCCGTTGTAATCCACGCGCGCCGGCCAGTCCCACACGTATTCGCTGTCTTCGACGTCGGGGATGGGCGTGTTGTTGCGGCTCAAGTCCGCATACACCTGCGTGCCGTAGCTGGAGGGGTTCAGGGCGGCAAGGATTGCCCTGCCGTCGGGGCCTTTCCAGACGCCGACATTGAACGGGATGCCTTCCGGGGTTCTTTCAGGCGAACCGGGCCCGCCAACACGCGGCGCGGGCTGCCAATCGGCCGAGAGCTTTTGCGTGGAGAAGCCTTTGATTCCGGCATGCGCCAGGATCGACGGAAGCGACGCCGGGAACCCGAAGCAATCGGGCAGCATGTATTCGTTTGAAGCCTTGCCGAACTCGCGGCGGAAGAATTCATTGCCGTACAGGATCTGGCGGAAAATGCTTTCGGCGGCGGGCGAATTCACGTCGCTTTCTTCCACCGACGATCCCGCCGGAAACCAGCGCCCTTTGGCCACATATTGCTTAAGGCGCGCGTAATCGCCAGGGAAATATTCTTTCATCATGGCGTAGCGATTGGCGCCGGTGAAGTTGAAGACGTAGTGCGGATATTTCTCAAACAGCGCAAAGTTGTTCCGCATGGTCTTGGTCAGGTATTCATCAATGACCTGCGGATACTCCCACCGCCATTCGGTATCGAGATGCGCGTAGTTGACGATATACAGCGTCGGCGTCTTGGCCAGATTGATCGCGGGCCGCGCCGGCTCCGCCTTCGAGGCGGTGGCGTTGCGCGTTGCCCTTGGCGGCGCAGCCATGGAAGCGGCGGGCCTCTCCTGCCCGGCCACGATCACGGACATCAACATCGACAGCAAAGCGCATGCACAAACCTTCACCTTTGGGCCTCCCGCGGCTTACTTGAGTTCTGAGCCGAGAATGAAAACAGGTAGGCAATGCGGCGTCAAGTTCAGCCGCTCAGAAGGCCTGTTACCCGCGAGTTACGAATGTAATTGCAAGTTCCGCCCGCCCGCCCGTTCTAATCACAGGGCACACAAGCCCCACGAGGAGGATGGAATGATTCGGCAGGCAGTTTCTTTATCGATGGTCCTGGTGCTTTTGCTGGCGACCGCAGGGTTCACGGCCGGGCAGGCGTCGTCCGCCGGCAGCAACGGCGCCGCGCAATCTTCATTGACGATCTACAATCAGGATTTTGCTGTTGTGCGGCAGCAGGTCCCGCTGAATCTGGAGCCCGGCGCCACCACGGTGCGCTTTTCAGATGTCACCATGCACCTGGAGCCGGATTCGGTCATCCTGCGCGATCCTACCGGCAGGCACTCCATCCAGGTGCTGGAACAGAATTACCGCGCCGATCCCATCTCTGAGCAGTTGCTGCTTTCGCTGTTTGAAGGCAAAACTATCGATTTCGCCAACGGCGTTCGCGGAAAGATTGTTCGCAGCGGCTACGTGCCGCGCAGCGTTTCACCCATGGGCCGCTACCAGCAGGCCTATGTCTATCCGCAGGGCACGCCCGAGCAGCCAATCATTGAAGTGGACGGCAAGCTGCGCTTTGGCCTCCCGGGGATGCCGCTGTTTCCATCGCTCGGCGAAGGCACTCTGCTCAAGCCGGAGCTGCAATGGATGCTGGCGTCAGACCGCGCCGCTGAAGTGAACGCCGAGCTCTCCTACGTGACCGGCGGCCTGAGCTGGCAGGCCGATTACAACATCGTCGCGCCCGAAAAAGGCGATACGGTTGACGTGATCGGCTGGATCACGATGGACAACCAGAGCGGCAAGACCTTCGAGAACGCCCGCATCAAGCTGATGGCGGGCGACGTCAACAGAGTGCAGCCTGAGGCGGCAATGCGCGCCATGGTGGCTGCAGACGCGCTGGCGGTCAACGCGCCCATGGCGCAGCCCGTCACGGAAAAGGCCTTTGACGAGTACCACCTTTACACGCTCGCGCGGCCGGCAACGCTGCACGATCGTGAAACCAAGCAGATCGAATTCATTCACGCCTCCCGCGTCACCGCGCCGCAAGTCTTTGTCTATGACGGCGCAAAAATCGATAACCGCTATTACGGCTGGAGCTGGGAGAATCTTCGCAACGAGCGCTCTTACGGCACGCAATTCAACCCTAAAGTCTGGGTGATGCGCGAATTCGCCAACTCGGAGCAGAACCACCTGGGCATGCCGCTGCCCAAGGGGCGAATCCGGTTTTACCGGCGCAACGACGACGGTCAGATGGAATTCACCGGCGAGAACA
>JAJPJZ010000018.1 GCA_021323935.1 Terriglobia bacterium
ATCCATCGCCGCGCTGCGCCGGCCCAGGGTCAGGAGCGGCCGCGGCGGATCGTACTTCGTCGAGAAAACCAGAGCGGCGGAATACTTGCCCGGCTCCTCGGCGGCCCGGGCGATCTGCGGCGCGGAGAAGTCGTCGATCGCATATACATCGAACGGCTGGTGAACATAGCCCAGCTCGGGACGACGCAACTCATCGGTGACCGGCCATGCCGACAGTACCGTCGCACCGGGAAAGCTCTTGGCAAGCTGGGCGATCCCGGCCTGATGGAGGCGAACGACATGCGCATAGGCGAGGTTGTCTTCCGGTGCGAATCCATAAGGCGGATTGACAAACAGCCCGACAGCAAAGGCCGCCGCCGAGAGCACCGCCAGCGCCTGCCAATAGGGAACCCGGCGATGAAACGTCGAGACGGAAAGCAGCAAGACCAGCGGATACATCGGCAGCAGGTAGCGGCAAAGCAGCGCGCCGCCCAGCATGCTGAAGAGCACCGCATTCACCAGGAGCAGAATCAGGATCGAGCGCCGCACCGGGGCGCTGATTCCCGGGCGCTCGTGGCCCTCCGCATCGGTGCGCGGCTGCAGCATCATCGCCGCGATGGTCAAAAGCATGGGCACAAACATGTTCATATGCGCTGTCAGGTGCAGCACCCGATGGACAAACGCCGCCAGCACCCGCTCCGGCTCGAGCGTTGCCTGGGCGTTGTAATGAACGAATTGCGGATTCCCGAACAGGTACCCTCTCTTGGCATAGTGCCAGCCATACCATGCCGCCAGCGACGCCACGCAGCTTGAAAGCCAGCCCGCCTCCTTCCACAACCGGGAGCGAACCGGCGGGCGGGCGCGCCAACCCTCAATGGCGCGGACGGTTGCCAGCGTGAGCGGGATCGCCACCGCAGTCTCTTTGGACAGCACCGCCGCTGTGAACCACACGGCCGCGGCCCAAGGCTTTCGATCGTGATCGGGCAGAGAATAGACCATCCCCCATAGAGCGAAAGCCGCCGCAAAGATGTCTGCGTGGGCCAGCGTGCTCTGCGCAAACCAGATGGGATAGAGGCCCGTCAGCACCAACGCCCAGAAAGCGACCGCCCGAGAGCCATGGAGCCGAAGGGCCAGCGCCCACACCGCCAATAGCCCCGCGGATGCAACGATCAATATCGCTTCGCGCGTCACCTCGGGCAAAAAACCCGAGGTCTTCCACCACAGCGCAAGGTAAATGCTGGGCAGCGGCGGATGCGCGTTGGTCAGCGTCGAGGTCGGTATCAAAGACCCGGTGCGGTAAAAATCCCATGCGGCCGGAATGTAGTAGCCGGCCTCGTCCCAGAAATAGGGCAGCGCCACCAGCGGCAGGTGGGGGACCAGGATGGCAAAAAATATGACGGGAAAAGCCAGCAGCGGATCGGCGCCGCCGGCAAGCCGGCTCAGGCCGGCACTGCCGCCGCGACGCGGGCGCTGCGTGCGCGCCGGCCTGATGACGCGTAAGCGCCCCGTCCTGGTGCGGTATTCCGCCATGGCTCGCTCAGTGTACCGGCCCTTGCGTCATCGCCCGCGGATCGAGCTTGATCTCGCCGAACATGGCCTCGTAGTTGGTCACGTTCTGGTGCAGGATGTTCAGCAGCGCCTTGGCCTGCTGCGGGCTCAAGTACACGCCCTGAAAATTCCGCACCTCCACCTGCGACTCTGACGGCTGCTGCAGGGTGCCGAACACCAGGAAGAAATCCCACACGTTCACCCGCACCTGCACGCTGTTGGCATACGACTCGCGATAATTTTCCGCCTGGTGGATCTTGATTTCTGGCTGCGCCGGATTTGACATGTGGCAAGCATAACGGAACTGCGGCAGGCGTAGAAGCCAGCCTCGCCCGCCCGGCCAGTTCAGCCGGAAGGGTAAGCAGAAGGAAGGTGAGGAGGAAAGATCAGCAGCGAACAGCCGTTGGAGAAGGTCAGCAGGGAAGATCAGAAGGGAATAACCAGCAGGGGAAGATCAGATGGTGCCGGGAACAGGACTTGAACCTGCACGCCTTTTGGGCACTGGATCCTAAGTCCAGCGCGTCTGCCAATTCCGCCATCCCGGCGTGCTAGTGATTATAAAGCGAGCAAAAAAGGCGCCCGCCGTAGCAGGCGCCTCTCTCTTGCATGTTTAATACTCCGGCTCTGTGGGCACGTGGTCGGTTGGTTTGCCATCGACCCGGATGGCCACCTTCAGCACGCCGTCGCGCTGCTGGCCGAAGAGTTCATAAGCCTCGGTGATGCGATCGAGCGGGAACTCGTGAGTGAGCAGCGGAGTCAGGTCCACGCGATGGTGGAATACCAGTTCCATGAGCCTGCGCATGCGCTCCTTGCCGCCCGGGCAGAGCGTCGTGACGATCTTATGATCGCCCAGCCCGGCCGCGAACGGCTCCAGCGGAATCGCCAGCTTCCCCGAGTACACGCCCAGGCTTGAGAGCACGCCGCCCGGGCGAAGCACGCGCAGCGCATTCTCAAACGTCTCCGCTTTCCCCAGCGCTTCTACGGCCACATCGACGCCGCGCCCGTCGGTCAGGTTCAAGATTTCCTTCACCGGATCCACCCGCGTGAAGTCGATAGTGTCGTCGGCGCCCATGTGGATCGCCTGTCCTAACCGGTCCAGGTTTGAATCCACTGCGAATATCCTGCCCGCGCCGCTCAGCTTTGCGCCGGCAACAGCGCACAGGCCGATGGGGCCGGCTGCGAAAACGGCAACGCTGTCGCCCATCTTCACCTGCGCGCTCTCAGACGCCGAGAAACCGGTGGAGGCGATCTCCGCCAGCAGGATCACCTGCTCGTCCGCCAGCGCGTCCGGAATCCTGGCCATGTTGGCCTGTGCATTCGGAATCAATGCGTACTCCGCCTGCACGCCGTCGATGGTGTTGCCCAGCTTCCAGCCGCCGAGCGCGCCGCCGCACTGCGAAAGGTTTCCGCCCAGGCAAAAGTTGCACTGGCCGCAGGGCGTGATCGCGCCCACCAGCACGCGGTCGCCAACCGCATAGCCGGTAACACCGGGGCCGAGTTCATGGATCACTCCCACGGCCTCGTGCCCGACGATGAGGCCGGGCCTCACCGGGTATTCGCCTTTGAGGATGTGAATGTCAGTCCCGCAGATGGTCGTCAAGGTGACCCGAATCACGGCTTCGCCGTATCCGGCGCGCGGGATCTCCCGTTGTTCCAGACGAATGTCGCCAGGCCCGTTGAAGACCAGCGCCTTCATGGTGCCGGCCGTCGTCGCGTTTAACTTGCTTTCATCTAGCGCAAATGTGGTCGCCATAAGCACCTCCAGCTTTCCACCTTCAGGCTACGGCCGCAGCAACACGGCCGATGTGACGCCGGTCACGTCTGGTGCAATCGTGCCTTCGAGGCGGTTTTCGCAGCGCCAACCGGAGAATGGCAAGGAAGAAATAAATTCACGCCCAGGCACCGCGCTGGATTCTGCGCGCAGGGCCGCGCACGCGCCCAAGGCGCACGCTCATGGCAAGGCTTCAGCCGGCGGCGGAGTTATTGCGTGGCGCTGAGGCCGCCGTAGATCCACACCACCGCGATGCCCAGGATCAGCAGCGCCGAGGCCGCGCCGAACGCGCGCACCAGCGGAGCAATCTTCTCCATGCGATGGGTGTTTTCCAGTTGCTCTTTTTGCATGTGCGCTTCCGAATCATCCAGGAAGAGCTGGTCGTCCTCATGCATGGTGAGCGTGCTGCGGTAGATGAGCAAAAGAACCAGGATCGTGGTCAGGCTGGCCCAGGCGATCAACAGGCCCGTAAGATGTTGCGCAAGGAAAGCCATACGCACCTCTTTGACGAACTGATCATTGCCAGTCCCGGGTACGGCGGCGTTCGCAATCACCCGCGTCGCGCCGAGGTATGGGGCCGTTGCGCGCATTATAGGCCGGAAATCACATTGCAAGCAGGAAATCTGGCCCGAGGCACCGGCTTTCGCGCCTGGTATTCCGCTCCCGCGGCCGCTTTTGCCGTAACCCGCCCGCCCCAGGCTGGACTTCCCCTTGGCCTACCTTTTTGCACCGGCGCAAGCCCTTCGGCATCAAATCAGTAGCGGGTAGTGGTGCAGTGCACCACTACCCAGTAGCGGGCAAGGGCAAGGATTTCAGGGCTGCTTTGCTATAATCGAGCGAGCAATATTCCGAGGAGAGACCGCAGAATGGCGACTACAACAAGCACTCCGAACGTCGAAGCGCCGGTAAAGAAGGCGCCTCCGGTTAACCTGACGCAAACGGCCATCAACAAGGTCAAAGAAATCATGGCGCAGCAGAATCCGGTCCCCAACGGCCTGCGCGTCGGCGTCGTCGGCGGCGGATGCTCAGGATTTCAATATTCCATGTCGTTCGAGAATGCCGCCGGCCTCATGGACAAGGTTTACGAATTCGACGGCCTCAAGGTCTTCGTCGATGCCACTTCCGTGATGTACCTGAATGGCGCCACCGTGGATTACGTTGAGACGCTCGAAGGCGCCGGCTTCAAGTTCGAGAACCCCAACGTCAAGACCACCTGCGGTTGCGGTTCATCGTTCAGCGTGTAGGTTGCGCCGGGTTTTGCCGAGCCCCGCTTTCGAGCGGGGCTTTCGCTTTTAGCTGAGGGGTGGAGGAGTGCCTCCGCCGGGCGGCGGAGTCGTAACGGTAGGCGTCGTCGTGCCGCTGCCTGAAGGCTGTGTAGCCGGCGCGCCGGCGTTCTGCCCGGGTGCAATCGGCGTACCCACGCCACCCGCGCCCGGTTGGCCCACCGGCCGGGTATCGAGCCGCGGATCGTAGATAAACGCCCAATCGTTGTAGTGGTTCTTGTTGTTGAACTCGCGAATCGATTGCTGTGTGCTGGTGCTGGCGACTCCTATAATTGCGCCGCCGCCAAGCTGCTGGCCACCGAGCGGTGAGCCGATGCCCGAGCCGCCTCTGCCCGGCTGGCCGCCAAAACTGCTTTGCTGCCCAGCGCCGAACGTGCTGCCGCCCGCCGCGCCAAAGCTGCCGCCTGGCTGCGTTCCGCCGAACGTGCCGCCGCCGGATGCGCCGAAGCTGCCTCCGGTTGGCGCCCCGCCCGGTGCGCTGGCCGCTGCTCCGGAAGGCTGCGTGGCCGGCTCGCTGCTGCCGGATGTGGTTTCCTGGTTTGTGCCCGTCGCGGTGCCGCCCTGGGTGGCCGATTCACCGTTTGCCTGCCCGGCGGTGCTCACCAGCTCAGCGACTAGGATGCCGCCCACTCCCGGCCGCACCTGCACCGCCGCCCCACCCGCCACATTGCCGCCCGTTGGCGTAGTGGTTGAGGAAGCCGCACCCGTCCCGGCGCCGCCCGCCGCAGTAGCTTGCGTGGCTGCCCCGGTTGCTCCTGCGATACCGGTCGTGATGCCGCCAGCCATGCCCGCCGTACCGGCCGCAGGATTGGTCGCCGCGGTCCCGCTGGGGCTTGCGCCAAGCTGCGCCGGCGTTTGCCCACCCGTGATCCCCGGCCCGGCGCCAAATTGAAAATTGGGAATGGTGGCTTCGCCCTGGTGGACCAGCTTCCAATCATCTTTGCCGGTGAAGGGATCGACGTAGCGTTTGCGCAAAAAGCGCACGCCGTTGGTGTTCACAAGCTGATCGATGTTGGCAGGGTAGCGATGAAACTTGACGTAATAGCGCTTCACCGCCTCGGCATATTGCTTGCCGCGCCGGATCAGCTCTTCTTCGCGATCGCGCTTGATCTGTTGCGCAATGCTGGGCGCCGCCGCCGCAGCCGCAATGCTCAGCAGCGTAATTGAAATCAGCAGCACCAGCAGCAGGTAGCCTGATTGCTGCCGGCAACGCCCGTGCTTCCGCCCACGCAAGGCAAAATGCAAAGCTGGCCGCGGCGGGCCATCACTTTGAAGTTTGCATTTTGCTATGGGCATTTCCGCCTACTGGCTGAGCGCGATGCGTTGCGTGTTGTTGTTCAGCACGTCCTGGATGTCCACTGCATCGTTGTAGATCTTCACCACTTTGTAGCGGCGGTCAACGATGTCGCCCTCTTTGGCGATGAACGTGTCTTCACCGTCGGCGAGGAAGACCTGCTTGGCCTGGCCCGGGCGGTTGGCAAAGCCAAAGAATTTCAGGTTGATGGGCGGCGGAGGCGGCGGGCCCTGGCTCACCGGCGTCTGCTGCTGTTGCTGGGCAATCACCGGATGCCGAGGCTGCGGCAGCGGCTCCGGCTCGTCGCGAAAAATGTTGCGCCCGGTCCCGGCGTAGCGCGTCTGCTCGCTGAGCTTCAGCAGGTCAAGCCGTAGGCCGGGAACGCCCGAGGGAAGCGAGATTGCGCTGTTGCGCCGCTGCGAGCGCGGTGTGATGTTCGTCCGCTGCGCCACGCCGGGCTCGGCCGGCGCAGCCGTGCCGGCAGGCGAAGGCGCCGCGGCTCCCGCGCTCGGGCCTGACGTGAACTGGCGAATGCCATACCACGCCGCAAACCCCGCCAGCACCAGCGCAACCATCGTTTGCTTCTTGTTTTCCGTGCCCAGCTTCAAACCAGTCGCCTAGCCTCGCATCACATCAAAAAATCCTGCCCTGCCATTCGAACTCGGAGCGCATGAGATTGCTCTGCCGCTTCGTCTATCTACGTGCGCGGCGCGCTCGCCTGGCCCTGCTTCAAGTAGGTTTCCAGGTGCAGTTCTAAACGCACATTGCCGCCCTGCTGCTCTGCCAGGTTCACTCGATCGACAATAAAGAAAATCCGGTCGCGCTCCAGCGCGTTAATGAACTTCACCACGCGCTGATATTCTCCCGCCAGCGAAATGTCCATTTCCAGCTTCTGCAGGTTGGGCAGGTCAGTTTCGGTGGGCTGGTTGTAGCGCACGTTGCCGAGCCTGACGCCGGCATCGCCGGCCAGGCTGCCCAGTTCGCTGGCAATATCGGAATCGCGCTGCGGCAGGCGGTTCTTATAAAACGCGCTGACCTGCTGCTGCGCCGATCTGATCTTCTCGTCCACGTTCTGCAGCGGAATGGCCTCGTGCATCACCTTCTGCAGTTCGCTGTGGACCTGCTTCTGTTGCGCGGCACGCTTGGAAGCGTCGGCCATGGGCGAAAGCAGCACCGCCGTCGCCGCCGCGGCGATGATCGCGAGCGCCACCGCAACCAGCGTCAGCGGCCGCTGCATTTCGCGGACCTTGGCCATCACTCGCCTCCCGGGCGCCGGCCGCGCGCCGCCGACGCTGTGCTCGATGCGGGCAGCGAAGGCTGGGGCGGCTGGTTTTCAGCGCCGCTGGTATTGGCCGGCGGAGCCGAAGGGAGCTGCGGCGCATAGAACGTGGAAAGCTGGAACTCTTCCTGGCCGTTCTTGCCCGGCGCTTCCGATTCCGGCTGCGGGTCCAGGAATTCAGGCGTGTTCTCCATGCGCCGCAGCAGCGTCAGGAAACTGTCGCGCGAATCGCCCGCGACCCGCATCTTCAGCGTCAGCCGGTTCTCCGGATCCAGCTCGGGCTGCATGCTCACCACGTGCAGCCGCGGCGGCATGATCTTTTCCAGCGTGCTGAACGCCTCCGTCCAGGAAAACGCCTTGCGCGCAATCAGCGTGTTCAGGAATGCCGATTGCATCCGGATCTCGCGATTCGCCGGCCGGTTCAGCTCGGTGTTGCCCTGGGCAATGTCCTGGCGCAGCTTGCTGGCCTGCGCCTCATCTGCGCTGATTACCGCCGCGATGTCGCGCGTGCTTCGCCAGCCCTCAATGGCTCTATAAACCAGCACGCCCGTCACCAGCGCCAGCAGCAGCAGGCCAAGCCCCCAGCGCAGCGCAAACGCGCGCACATCCTGGTAGGGCCGGGTGGCGAGATTAATGGTGATGCGCATCGTTAGCTTGTGACCAGCGCCCCGTAAACTCCGGCAAAGGCCGCGCGCGGCGTGGGAATCGTGCCCGCGCCGGTCAACTCCATCGCCTTCAGGCCGGTTTGCTGTTCGAGCGCAGCCCGCAATTCATTCGTGGCCGCGGTCCCGCCCAGCACCATTCGGCTCACCTGCGCGCCGTAGGCATCTTCAAAATATACGAGCGAAGGATAAATATCTTCCGCCAGGCGCTGCGGCGCAGCCGCCGCCGGCGTTACGGTTTCAAGCGTCCGCAGCACGCGAATTTCGTCCTGGTCCACGATGGCAACCGCGGTGGTGCCGGTTTCGGCTTTGACCACCAGCGTGGGCGCGCTGCTGTCAACCGCGCCCAGCATGGCAAGAATCGAAGGCAGCACCACGCCGGGATTGAAGCCGGCGGCGCGCACTGCGCTCTCGTATTCGGCGAGCACGCCCTGCTCCGCCACCGCCGCCACCACCTGAATAGGCGTGCCGGTGCGGCTGCGCTGCACCTGGTAGGAAATCGCGGCGCGATCTGCGTCAAACGGAAGCAGTTTTTTCAGCCGGAACCTTACCAGCGGCGCGGCTTCCTGCTGCTTGGCAGGCAAGGTATCGAAATCCAGCAGCATGGCCCGGATGGCCCCATCGGGCAATACCAGCGAAACATCGCCGGAGTGCGCACCGGCCTCGCCCAGCGCGCCTTGCACTGCGCCTTCGAGCGCGGCCGCGTTCTGCACGTTGGCGCCGACAAAATTCGGCGACACCACGGGCGAGGGAAGCGCCCGCGCTGCAGCCGCCTCCAGCGATTCGCCTCCCGCCGCCGCCCTGGCCGCGAGCACACGTTCAGCCGTGATTTCGCAGGCAAGCAGGGGACGCGCAATTTTTCCGTTTGCAGCCATCAATGAAACCTAAAAAACCAAAAGCGCAGAAGCCGAAATCGCAGCAAAGTCAACCTGCAGCCGCGGCGCGCTTCAGCTTTCAAACGTTGCCTTGCTAGCGGTTCGTTTCAATGAACGTGACCTTGTTAATTTCCTTCAACGTCGTGATGCCGGCCTTTACTTTATCAAGCGCCGATTCGCGCAGGAAATGCATGCCCTCTTCGTGGGCGGCACGGCGAATTTCCGAAGTCGGCTTGCGCGCCAGGATCATCTCGCGAATGCGGTCGCTCAACTCCAGCAGTTCATGGATCGCGGTGCGCCCATGATAGCCGGTGCCCGCGCAATCCGGGCAGCCCAGCCCTTCGGCAAACCTGGTGTCGCCCCACTCCTTGGCATCAAGCCCGCTCTGCGCCAGCACTTCAGGCTCATAGCGCACATATTGCTTGCAGCTCGGGCAGATGATCCTGACCAGCCGCTGCGCCAGCACGCAGTTCAGCGCTGAAACAAAGTTGTAAGGCTCAACTCCCATGTTGAGGAAGCGGCCCAGTACGTCAACCACGTTGTTGGCGTGCACGGTGGTGAACACCAGGTGGCCGGTGAGCGCCGATTGAATCGCAATCTGCGCCGTCTCGGCGTCGCGAATTTCGCCCACCATGATCTTGTCGGGGTCGTGCCGCAGGATGGACCGCAACCCGCGCGCAAACGTCAGCCCTTTTTTCTCGTTCACCGGAATTTGCGTGATGCCGCGGATCTGGTACTCCACCGGGTCTTCAATCGTGATGATCTTGTCTTCGTCGGTCTTGATCTCGTTCACCGCGGCATACAGCGTGGTCGTCTTGCCGCTGCCGGTCGGCCCGGTGACCAGCACCATGCCGTAAGGCTCGTGAATGTATTGCCGGAAGCGGCGCAGGTCTTCATCGCCGAAGCCGACCACGTCGAGCGTGAGCGAGCGGAACTTTTCGCTCATCGATTCTTTATCGAGCACGCGCAGCACCGCGTCTTCGCCGTGAATGCTGGGCATGATGGAGACGCGGAAATCGATGGGCCGCGGCGGGTCGCCGTAGCGCACCCGGAAGCGGCCGTCCTGCGGCACGCGCCGCTCGGCAATATCCAGCTCGCTCATCACCTTAATGCGCGTAATGATCGTCTGGTGGTGCTCTTTGCCGATGGGCGGCATGGCCGGCTGCAGCACGCCATCAATGCGGTACTTGATGCTGACCGAATCGTCGCGGCCTTCCACGTGGATGTCGCTGGCGCGCCGCTGCAGTGCCGTAAAAATCGCCGTGTTCACCAGGTGCACGATGCGGCTCGATTCCGTCTCCTGCGTGAGCCGCTCGATTGATATGGTTTCGTCGCCGCTGTCTTCTTCGCGGACCAGATCGAGCGTGAGGCCTTCGCTGGCCTCTTCCAGCACCCGCCGCGACTGCTCGGTCTTCTTCAGGATTTCAGAAATCTGCGAGCCGGTCGCAATCTTGGTCTGGATGCTGCGCCCCAGCCGGATCGAGATCTCATCGATCATCATGATCTTTTTCGGATCATCGATGGCGATGGAGAGCGTGCCGTCTTCCAGCTCCTCCAGCGGAATGAAGTTGTAGCGGAACATCAAATCGACCGGCACCTTGCGCAGCAGGTCGTGATGAATGTGGAAGCCGTGCAGGTCAACGAACTCGCGGCGGTAACGCGTGGCCAGCTCTCGGGCGCGCAGTTCTTCGTCGGCGCCGCCCGGCTCCGGTGTTGCGAATAATGTGCTGCGTTCAGACATAAGACCCTTTGCCGCCCGATCAGCCCCCTGGCGGCCTCAATGAATGTTCGACCCTAAGCTGAAGATCGGCAGGTACAGCGAGAGCAGCACGATGACCACCACCACACCCATGAACACCAGGATGAGCGGCTCAATCAAGGACATCGCGGCCGTGGTCGCGGTTTGCACGTCTTCTTCAAAAAATTCAGCCACCGAAGTCAGCATGGCGGGCAGCGCGCCGGTCGATTCGCCCACCTCAATCATCTCTACCGCCAGCTCGGGGAAAACCTTGGTGCCTTCCAGGCTGCGCGCCAGCGGCTGGCCTTCGCGCACGCGCTGCTCGGCGGCCGCAACCGCAGTGCGGATGCTGCGGCTCTGCATCGAAGCGCCCGCCGTGTCCAGCGCGTTCACCAACGGCAACCCGCCTGAAAGCAGGGTTGACAGCATGCGGCTGAACACCGCGACCTGATATTTCAGCCAGATTCCCCCCAGCACCGGCGTCGCCAGGCGAATACGGTCCAGCCGGTGCGCTCCCGCTTCCGAGCGGATGGTGCGCCACAGCAGAAACAATCCTCCCGCCAGCACTGCGAGGATCACCCAGAAGAATTTCCTGATGGCCACGCCCACCTGCAGCATGAACACCGTCATGGGCGGCAGTTGCGCGTTCAACTGGTCATAAAGTGACGCGAACTGCGGCACCACGTAAGTCACCAGGAAGGTCAGCATCACGATGACCATCACGATCAGCAGCGAGGGATAAATCATCGACGCCGAAAGCTTCTTGCGAAACGAGAGCGCCAGCCGCTGGAAGTTGATATAACGCCGCAGAACTTCTTCCAGGTTGCCGCTCTTCTCGCCCGCCAGCAGCGTAGTGGTGTAGAGCCGTGGGATGATGGCATGGTGGGCAAACGCGTCTGAAATCAGCTCGCCCGCGCGCACCCGGTCGCGAACATCCTCCAGGATGGCGCGGAAGTTGCTCTTCTTATGCCGCCGGATCAGCAGGTCAAGCGCCGTCACGATGGGCAGCCCGGCCTTCACCAGCGTGATGAACTGCTCGTTGAAGATGACGAACTGCTCGAGCTTGAGCTTGCGCCTGAGCCGCGGCCGGCCGCCGCTGGTGTTCAGCATTCCGCGCGGCCGCACGGAATACACCAGCATGCCCTGGGAGGCGTAACGGTCGCGCGCCTCGGCTTCGCTGTGCGCGTTCTCTACCTGCTCAGAAACGTGCCCGCGCTCGTCTGCGATTTTGACCAGGAATTCCGGCAATGATTTAAGTCTAGCATTCGTAAGTGGCACGAATGGCTATCTAGATTGGAGACCGCCGCGGCCGCCCGGCCGTTCTGGAGCGCCGGTTCCGCCGCCTCACTGCGGCGCCGTAATGTCTTTCGAGGTAATCACTTCCACGCCCGGCGGCGGAGAAAACATGAACTCCGAATCGGCAAGCGGCGCGTTCTCCCTGATGTTGCTGAAGCCGAATTCCGTGGTCGAGCCGTCGGTAGAGTGGATCGCGAGCCTCACGATCTGGCCCGCCGGGTTGATCTCGAGCACGACGTCCTGCACCTGGTCAGCCATGGCTTTCGGCCGCCCGCGCAGCAGCACATCGTTTGGCGCCATGGGCGGCACGTCAGAAGCGAAGGTCAAGCCCTCCAGCTCTTTTTCGAGCCTGGTCTTGCCCAGCAGGTAGCGAAGCGGAGAGCGCAGGTCGTCAAGCTCTTTGGCCGGCGATTTGCGGGCCTGCCGGTCTCCCGGCACGTAGAACCACGCCGTCTTTCCGTCGCTCACAAACAGCTTGACGCGCGGCTGCTCGTAATTCCAGCGCATGCGCCCCGGCTTTTTCAGCAGCAGCGTGCCGCTTTCGTTGCGTTCAATGCCGTTGCCGCTGTAGTGCTCGGTAAAGTTGCACTGCAATGTTCGGAGCGCGTTGTAGTGGCGGTCAACAGAGGAAATGAGCGGCGCGAGCGGCCCGCGCTTTGCGTCCTGCGCGAATGTGCTGCCCGCCAGCAGGACCGCCAGCAATAAGCTTTTCACGATGATGACGGTATTTTACTTCGGCTTGTTTGCGAACTGCACCAGCGGATCGGTTTTCTCATCCAGCTCAAGGAAAGGGAAGTCCGCGGGATGTTGCACGCCTACGCGATTGCCCGGCCCCAGCACGTAGTAGTAGCCGAACGGATCCTTCGGCAGGCGGAACAGGAAGCCCGGCCGCACCAGTTCTTCCAGCC
>JAJPJZ010000128.1 GCA_021323935.1 Terriglobia bacterium
GATGATCGCGTGTTCACCGCACCGGCTGCGGCCACGGGCGCGCCTTCCGGCCGGGAATAGGGTAGCGGCCGCGCCCATTTCGCTGTGCTGCAACCGGCGTGAGCGATCTGCGGGAATAGCTCGATCAGGAGCCGCCCTCGGTTGTGGGTTTATCGACCACGTACACCCTGCCGGGCCCGGCGGCCCTGATGTTGTTTTTTTCAAAGCACAATTTGATGCGCCGCCGCAGCTCGCGCGACACGCGAAACTGGTCAGCAGGCCTCGTCTTCACCGCCACCAGGTAATCCACTTCTCCGCCGGCCACCCGCTCGATCCCCGGCACTTCAGGGTCGGCGACAATCGCGTCACTGAATGCCGGGTCAGTGCGCACTTCACTGGCCGCCTCTTTCAGCACCGAGATGACTTTGTCGGTGGGCTGATCGTAGGCCACGGCGATGTGCAGCGTGACCTGCGTCCAATCTCGCGTCAGGTTTGAAACGATGGTGATCTGGCTGTTCGGGATGGTGTGCACCGCGCCATCGGCATCGCGCAGCACGGTGCGGCGCAACGTCATCAGCTCCACCGTGCCTTTTACCCCGCCGACCCTCACGGTATCGCCCAGGTCGTACTGATTCTCCATCAGGACGAAGAAGCCGGTGATGACGTCGTGGACCAGGGTCTGCGCGCCAAAGCCAATCGCCAGGCCCGCAACCCCGGCTGACGCCAATAGCGGCCCGATGTTGATGTGGACCGCATCCAGGATCTGCATGATCGCCAGGAAGACAATGATCGCGCCGCCGGCGCTGCGCGCCAGGCTGGCCACGGTGCGCAACTGCTGGGCACGAATGTGCGAGGGCAAGGTTTGGCGCTCGGCGAATGCCGTAAGGCGATGCGTGATGGCACGCAGCAGCAGCAGCAGGACGATGGCTTCAATCAGGACGCCGCCGACTTTGGGCAGGTCGTCGCGAACAAAGCGGCTGAAGTCCTGCTGCCAGTCGCGCCAGAAGTCGGTGGGCAACACCGCAAGAGCATGGATGAAAAGCGTGGGCATCGGGCGCGATTATAACCGCCAGTCGCGCTTGCCCAGAGATGCATCGGGCGCTGTTTCAACCTGACCGCACCCATATAATGCGAATCATCGAGGCCGCTATGTCCCTGAAAATCCTGCTTGTTGGCGCGTTGTTTTTCACCTCAGCAACCCTGCTGGCGCAGGGCCCGCCGGCGTTTCCGCGCGAAGACCGGCCCGAATCGAGCGAAGACGCGCGCCTGCGCCGCGAGCGCGACAAGGCATTGAACCAGAAGCGGCAGGAAGACTTGAAGCGCGACACCGACCGCCTCTTCAAGCTGGCCGGCGAACTCAAAGCAGAAGTGGATAAGACCAGCGAGAACGTGCTGTCGCTTGATGTAATCAAGAAGGCCGACGAGATCGAGAAACTCGCCAGGAGCGTGCGCGACAAGATGAAAGCGCAGGCGCTCGAGCCCATGCGCGGCCCGGAACCGCCGCGCTGAGGCGCTGAAGCGTTCCCCGGGCGCCAGCATCCAATGAGGGTAGCTGTGTTAGGCTTTTTGATGGCCCGCGTGTGCCCACGCCAGCCCCCTGCAGGACCTCAAACTTGAAGGTTTTAGCAAAGATTTTCGGCACCAGCAACGAGCGCGAGGTGAAGCGCATGATGCCGCTGGTGCGCCAGGTGAACGCGTTTGAGGCCCAGATGCAGGCGCTCAGCGACGCCGAACTGCGCGCCAAGACCGACGAATTCCGCGCCCGCATCCAGGAGCGGATGGCCCCGCTGCAAACTCCCGAGGCGCAGGCCAATGCGCAGGATGCCACCACCGTCGCCACCGGCGACGACGTTGTCGCCGCCGACGAGAAGCAGCTTGAAAAACAGCGGCATGAAGTTCTGCAGGACGCGCTCAACGAAATTCTTCCTGAAGCCTTTGCCGTGGTGCGCGAAGCCGGCCGGCGCGTGCTCAACATGCGCCATTTCGATGTCCAGCTTATCGGCGGCATGGTGCTGCATCGCGGCAAAATCGCCGAGATGAAGACCGGCGAAGGCAAAACACTGGTCGCGACGCTGCCGGTGTATTTGAACGCGCTCAGCGGCCGCGGCGTGCACGTCGTTACGGTGAATGATTACCTGGCCAAGCGCGATTCCGAGTGGATGGGGCGGCTTTACCGTTTTTTGGGCCTCACCGTCGGCGTCATCGTGCATGATCTTGACGATGAGGAGCGCCGCGCCGCCTATGGCGCCGACGTAACGTACGGCACCAATAACGAATTCGGTTTCGACTACCTGCGCGACAACATGAAGTTCGATCTTTCCGGTTGCGTGCAGCGTGGCCACAACTTTGCCATCGTCGATGAAGTCGATTCCATCCTGATTGATGAAGCGCGGACCCCGCTGATCATCAGCGGGCCCAGCGAGGAATCGACCGACAAATATTACAAAGTCGATCGCATCATTCCCAGGCTGGAAAAGGGCGAAGAGCTCGAGACCCGTCCTGATGAACCCAAGATCCTGACCGGCGACTACGTGGTTGACGAAAAGCACCGCACCATCACGGTCACGGATGAAGGCTGGGAAAAAGTGGAGCAGTTGCTGGGTATCGGCAACGTGGCCGATCCCGAAAACTGGGGCTGGAAGCACCACGTTGAAACGGCCATCAAGGCGCACGCCCTTTACCGGCGCGACGTGGAATACGTGGTGAAGGAAGGTGAAGTCATCATCGTCGATGAGTTCACCGGGCGCCTGATGCCGGGGCGCCGCTGGTCTGATGGCCTGCACCAGGCGGTAGAAGCCAAGGAAGGCGTCAAGATCGAGCGCGAGAACCAGACGCTGGCGACCATCACGTTCCAGAACTATTTCCGCATGTTCAAGAAGCTGGCGGGCATGACGGGTACGGCCGAAACGGAAGC
>JAJPJZ010000183.1 GCA_021323935.1 Terriglobia bacterium
AGCCTCTTGCGCACTCTGGGCGGGGCTGGCCAGCATGAATCCCAGCGGATGAAAGAGCCGCATGCGCGCATCGTCGAGACGCCCGGCGGCGGCAAGCTGCACAACTTCAGCAATCGAGCCCAGCAGCATGTTGGCGCGCTGCACATCGTTTAACGGCGCGCCATAAGCGCGAGCAATCGCCTCTTCCACCAGGCTTTCACGCAGCCCGATGCGCATTTCGCCGCTCATGCACTTGATCAGGTATTTGGCGGAAAGCGGCTCGGCGCGCCTGAGCAGTGCGACCACGAGGTCCAGCTTCGCTGCGGGGCCGCGCGCGGCCGCGATTGCGCGGAAGGCCTGTTCCACATCTGCAAGGACCAGCGTTTCGCCGGCGCTGCCCTGCCCCGCACCGTGCAGCACATCGGCCGCGGCACTGCCCAGGTCCCCGTACTTGCGGTAGGCAGCGGTCAGCGCGCTCTCAGGCGCTGCGGAAACTGCGCGCAGCGCCGACCACATTAGTGCGCCGCCGACCTGCAGCGTGGTTTCTTCCCAGGCGGCGAATGCGCGCCCGCTCAGGAACAGCGCGGCGCGCGCCGCATCTTCCGGCGAAAGCGCCTGCAGGTATTCAGCGGCGAGCTGAACTTTCAGCGTCTTTTTTGGGGTGGTGGCGATGGCATCAGCAACTTCGGCCAGCCTGAGCATCAGCCGAGGCGCGGCGCTCGCCTCATTGCTGGCGCTTGCGGTGTTCGGCTCCGAGGTCGCATTGCGCGGCGGCATCGTCGTACTATGATGCAGCTAATTGCGCCTGGTTAGGCAAGCTCCACCTGCTTCACATGCCTGAAGCGCCCTCAACCCGCACCGCCGAACGCTCCAGCCAGGAGCGCCTGCTGGCTGCCGCCAAGCGGCTGTTCTCGGCGCGCGGATACGAGAACACTTCGACCGCCATGATCGCTCGTGAAGCGCTGACCAGCGAGTCGCAACTGGTGAAGCACTTCGGCGGAAAAGAAGGCTTGCTGGAGGCCATTTTCGACGATGGCTGGAACCGGCTTGCCGCGCAGTTTCCTGCCATCGACAGCATGGCCGACAATCGCCAAAAGTTGACGTCCATGATGGAGCTGATTTTGCGCGCCTTCGAGGCTGACCCGCTGCTCAAGGAGCTGATGCTGTTCGAAAGCCGTCGCCTGCGCAAAGCCAGTTCCGACGTGATGCTGACTCGCGGCTATCGCGGCTTCCTGCAGCGCATTGACGCCATCCTGGCCGACATGGAAAAGCAGGGAGAACTGAAGCGCGGGCTTTCGCCCGTGGCGGTGCGTTCCGCCATCATCGGCATGATTGAAGGGCTGCTTCGCGAACAGCTCCTGTATGAGCGCCACCAGGGCACCGAGGCACTCGACGCCGAAATGGTGCGCAAGATGTTCGGCCTGGTGTTCGTCGCTTTTACCCGCCCGGGGCCATCCTAATGCTTCACCACGCTTAACGTAATTGCTGAGGGATACTGCCGGGAATGGTGCACGGCGTTATGCGCCACCACCCCCTGGGTTTCGTCATAGTTGTTGCCGCCGGTGTTCAGGTTGCGATCGAAGCGCGGAAAGTTGCTGCTCGAAATCTCAATGCGGATGCGATGGCCGGCGGCGAAGTAGTTGCTGGTGTTCATCGGCTGGAAGCTGAACCTGTACACCTGGCCCGCTTGCATCCACGCAACCGGCTTGTCATAGCCATTGCGGTAACGCATGCGCTGGATGGTCTCATCGAGATTGTAGGCGGGCCCGGCGGGGTCCACGTCAATCAGCTTCACGGTAAAGTCGGTGTCCTTCGCGTCGGAAGAGACGAACAGCGTCACGTCAATCGGCCCGCTGACTTCCAGGCCTTCCTGCAGAGGCTCGGTGGAATACACCAGGATGTCGGGCCGCTGCTCCATGGTTCGCTGGTCAACCGCGCCGCCGGTCACCGCATTGCCCGTGCAGCACACGTTGCCGCCATGCGATGGAACCGGGCTCATGGGGTCGTAGGTAAATGAATCGGGCGAGTCGCCGGCCGGCGCTGAATCGGTGAGCGTGCCATCGCCATTGAGCGTGTTGGCCTTGCCGCCGCTTGAAAGGTAAAACTTCATCGGCTGGGCGCCTTCAGGGGGCCAGGTGTTCGAGCTCTGCCATTTGTTGCTGCCCATGGTGAAGTAGCGGACCTTGGGCGTGTTCTCAAGGATGTGATTGTCTTCACCCTTCAGGAAGTGATCGAACCAGCCGTAAACCAGCTCCTGATATCCGCGAGGATCGGCGTTCAGGCGCGCATCGCCCATGTGGCGCTCGCCCACCACGGTATCTTCAGTGGCGCGCGTGTAAGAACAATGCAGTGTGGGCGCAATCACGGCGTATTGCTGATTGCGCACTTCGCCCTTGGCAGTGCTGCGAACAAAGTTATAGGCCGCGAGGTTCGGCCCGACTGAAACGTCATACCAGGACATGAACCACAGGCCGGGCAGATTGACCGGTTCACTGTCATTCCACAGCCCGCCCTTGTACCACGCCGGATCGTTGGGCGTGCGCTCGATCATGGCACCGCCGGTCTCGATTCCCGGCATTCTGTCGCTGAAGATCCCACGCGGGCCGCCGACGGCCGAAATAATGTCCTTTTCCGGCAGGTGGCGCAGCGCCTCAGACCAATCGACCGGCGGCATCTGCGGCGCGAGGTCGAACATGCGCGAAGCGTTCACCAGGTCATGCTGCGAGGTGCCGGGCGGGAACAGGGGCCGCACCTGGTTCTGCTCGCCGTAAAGCCATGCGATGAACAGCATCTGCACGGCGCCGCCGCGATACCAGTTGCCCTGCTCCCAGTACGGCTTCACGCGGCCCACGCCCGCGCCAAATCCCTGAACGTTGAAGGTCGCAAGGCCCGGCGGGTTCAGCGTGGCCACGCCAAGCTGCCATTCTGCGGTTGAGGAGCACCCGGTCGTGCCGACCTTACCGCTGGCCCACGGCTGCGTGCTCATCCACTTGATCTCGTCGAAGCCATCGCTGCGCGGCGGCCCCAGGATGTCGTAGTTCCCTTCGGAAAAGAAGTGCCCGCGCTCTTCCATCTCCACGTAAACGTAACCGCGCTTCACCGCCTCCAGTTCCGCGCTCATGTCGCGAGGGGCGCCCAGGCGCACGTCCCACCAGTTGAAGTTGTACGGCGTGCGCACAAAGATGATCGGATATTTCTTGCTCTGGTCCTTCGGGCGATAAACGTCGGCCTGCATGCGCTTGCCGTCGCGCATCGGAATCATCAGCTTGCGATCGATGATGGCAATCGATTCCAGCTCTTGCTCTTTCTGATTGCGTTGCGCGATGAGCGACTGGCGCTGCTCAGGCGTCATGTTTTGTTGCGGTTGGGCAAACACCGCGAACGGGGCGGCGACACACAGCAGAATGGCGGCAAACTTTGGCATGGCTCTCCCCTTCCCGCGAAAGCCCGCAATTGTACCGGAAACCCTTTTGAGGCCGGTTAGCGCCGGAAAGCAGGCCGCAACCTGCCGATGGCCAGCCAACAATTTGCATCGCAGAGGCGGCCTTTGAATCTACACTGGCTAAATGCCGGAAACCCCAAAGGCCCCCAAAACGTCGGGCAAACATAAGCTCAAGAGCGCATGGCCGCTCATCAGGGAGCTGGTCGGGCCGCGCAAACGGCTGCTGGCCATCGGCTTCGTGCTGATGGCGATCAACCGGGTCGCCGGCCTGGTGCTGCCCGCTTCAACCAAATGGCTGATTGATAACGTCATGGTCAAGCACCAGAGCCAGTTGTTGAAGCCGATTGTGGGCGCAGTAGTGGCGGCGACCATCATCCAGGGGCTGACTTCGTTTGCGCTGACGCAATCGCTCTCTAAAGCGGCGCAGCGGCTGATTGCGGAGCTGCGCCGCAAGGTGCAGGCGCACGTAAGCCGCCTGCCGGTTGGCTTTTACGACGCCAACAAGACCGGCAACCTGGTGTCGCGCATCATGCAGGATGTAGAAGGCGTGCGCAACCTGCTGGGCACCGGCCTGGTGGAATTTTTGGGCGGCCTGATGACCGCAGCCATTGCGCTCGTCGCCTTGTTCAGGATCAGCGTCAGCATGACGTTGCTGGCATTCTCCGCCTTTGCGCTGTTTTCGCTGGTGCTGAAGAAAGCCTTCGCCACCATTCGCCCCATCTTTCGAGAGCGCTCCAAGATCAACGCCGAGGTCAGCGGCCGGCTGACCGAATCGCTCGGCGGCGTTCGCGTCGTCAAGGGCTACCACGCTGAAAGCCGCGAGCAGGGCGTGTTTTCAGGCGGCGTGCAGCGGCTGCTCGATAACGTGCTGCGCACGCTTACCGCCATGTCGCTGATGTCACTTTCGTCTTCGGTGCTCATCGGCGTTGTGGGCGCCACCGTCATGTTCATGGGCGCGCGCCTGGTGCTGAACCATACGCTCAGCGTCGGCGGATTCTTCAGCTACACCATGTTCATGGGCTTCCTGGTCATGCCCATGGCGCAGGTAGTGGCAATCGGCACGCAGATTACCGAGGCCATTGCCGGCCTGGAGCGCACGCGCGAACTGCTGGAAGAAAAGCCCGAGCACACCGACCCGCGCCGCGTCGTGGCGCTGCACGATATTGTGGGCGAACTGCGCTTTGAAAATGTGCGCTTCTCCTATGACGGCGGCAAGGAAGTTCTTCACGGCATTTCGTTTGACGCGCGGCCCGGCACCGTGACCGCGCTGGTCGGCTCCTCAGGCTCGGGCAAGAGCACCATCATCGGCCTTGTGGCGGCGTTCCACAATCCAAATTCGGGCGCGGTTTACGTCGATGGCGTGGACCTCGCGACCGTCAGGCTCGAGAGCTTCCGCACGCGGCTGGGCGTAGTGCTGCAGGATTCGTTCCTGTTCGACGGCACCATTTATGAGAATGTTTCGTTTTCGCGTCCTGACGCTTCGCGCGAAGAAGTGATGGAGGCCTGCCGCATCGCCCGCGTAGATGAGTTCGCGGAGAAGTTTGAAAAACAATATGACACCATCGTTGGTGAGCGCGGCGTAAAGCTTTCAGGCGGGCAGCGTCAGCGCATCTCGATTGCTCGCGCCATCCTGGCCGACCCGCGCATCCTGATTCTCGATGAGGCGACGTCGAGCCTCGACTCGGAATCGGAGCAGATGATCCAGCAGGGCCTGGCTTACCTGATGCGCGGGCGCACCACGTTCGTCATCGCGCACCGGCTTTCGACCATCCGCCGTGCTGATCAAATCCTGGTGGTTGAAGCCGGGCAAATCGTCGAGCGCGGCACGCACGAGCAGTTGCTGGCCACCAGCGGCCGTTACTACGAGCTTTATACCAAGCAGCACGGCCTGGAGATGAACCTGTTCCTGGCGCCGGGCGAAGGCGATGCCGTACCTGAAGGCGAAAAAGCTGCCGCGCGCGGCGCCGGCGCAGTCTTGAACATGGGCAGCGTGCTGAGCGGCCGCGTGCCATCGTAATCGCCCATGGCGACGGCGCAAAATTTGGGTTCCACTTCAACGCGCATGCACGCACCGCAGAGCGGGCACACAGGAACGGAAATGAGCCAGGCAACAATCGAATCGAAAGCTCTTCTCAGCGATAAAGCTGCGCGCTTCACTGAGTCCGTGATTCGCGAGATGACGCGCCAGGCCATGCACTACGGCGCCGTGAACCTGGCGCAGGGCTTTCCCGATTTCGCCGCGCCCCAGGTCATTAAGGATGCCGCCGCCGCGGCCATCAGCGGCGACATTAATCAATACGCAATTACCTGGGGCGCTCGCGGATTGCGCCACGCCATCGCGCAAAAAGCCAAAGACTGGCACGGTCTCCAATTTGACCCTGAAACCGAGATCACCGTCTGCTGCGGCTCAACCGAAGCCATGATTTCCACGCTGATGGCGATCACTAACTCCGGCGACGAGATCGTCATCTTCGAGCCGTTTTACGAAAACTACGGGCCTGACGCGATTTTGTGCGGCGCTACGCCGCGCTTCGTGAAGCTGCATCCGCCCGGCGATGCCGACGGCGACTGGACTGTGGACGAGCACGAGCTCCGCAGCGCCTTCAGCAAGCGCACCAAGGCGATCATCGTCAACACGCCCAACAATCCCACCGGCAAGGTGTTCACGCGGGCTGAGCTCGAACTCATCCGCGAGTTGTGCCTGGAATTCGGGGCGCTCGCCATCACCGACGAAATTTACGAGCACATTATTTATGATGGCGCCGAGCACATCCCGCTGGCCGCGCTCGACGGCATGCGCGAGCACACCGTGACGATCAGCGGCATGTCAAAAACCTACAGCGTTACGGGATGGCGCGTGGGCTGGGCAATTGCGCCGCCGGCCATCACCAGCGGCATTCGCAAGGTGCACGATTTTCTTACCGTGGGCGCGGCTGCGCCCTTGCAGGAAGCCGGCGCAATCGCGCTGCAACTTCCGCGCGGCTATTACGATGACCTGGCAACCCGCTACTGGGAGCGGCGCGAACGCATGCTCGGCGGCCTTCGCGCCTGCGGCTTCAAGGCCTACAAGCCCAGCGGCGCGTACTACATCATGACCGATATCTCCGGTTTCGGCGCGCAGGATGACGTCAGCTTCGCCATGAAGCTGGTGCGCGAAGTCGGCGTGGCCACCGTGCCGGGCTCCAGCTTCTACAACCACGCGCGTGAGGGCGCGCAGCAGGTGCGCTTCGCCTTTTGCAAGCGCGAGGCTACGCTCGATGCGGCGCTCGCCCGCCTGGCAAAGCTGAATAGCTGAATTGCGCGCTCGCTGAACAACAATGGAAAGAACGTGTTCGGAAAGGCGCAGGTGGCGGCCGGTTCAGCCGCTCAGGCTGCCTGGCGCTCGCCGTCGGCCTTGGCTTCAGGATGGCCGCGCTCGGCGGCCGCGTGCTCAATTTCAGAATTGATTTCGCCGCCCACCAAAAACGCCAGCCCGCTGATCCACAGCCACAGCAACAGAATGATCACGGCGCCCAGCGAGCCGTAAGTTTTGTTGTAGCTGTTGTAAAAGTGCAGGTAGGCGCGCAGCACAAAGGACACCAGCAGCCACAGCAGCACTCCGATGAATGACCCGGGCGTGATCCAGTACCAGTGCTGCTCTTCGACGTCAGGCCCGTAGTAGTAAACCAGCGCAAACGCGGTGCTGACGAATGCCAAC
>JAJPJZ010000386.1 GCA_021323935.1 Terriglobia bacterium
CCAGACCATCAACGAACTGCCGGTTTACACCATCACTTCAATGGCAATGACCTCGACCGGCGCCAAGCGCATCACGCAGGAAGAAGTGGCCAATATCGTGGTGCCGCCCTTGCCGGGCGCGCTGACGCTCGATGGTCCGGCGCCTACCGTCGGTACACCGCACTCGGCCAACTACGGCATCACCGGCATGAATGCCAACAGTTGTAACCAGAACCCGGCCGCGGCCAACCTGCCCGCCATCGGCACTGTGAACTCTACCGACGCAACCAATGTTGGCAATTCGCTGTTCCGGCCGGCCAACTACACCGGCGTGGACGGCACGAACCCTGACGTTTCCAACGTATCGTCGAAGCTGGCCGGCTGGAAGACCGTCGGCGAGCTGGAGCAGGTGGTCACCGAGATCACCGCCATGGCCGACGGTTGCACCGGCAGCCCCTGCCCGAGCGGCGTTCCGGCTGCAGGCTCGGAAACAAACGGATGGGGAACATCGGCCAATCCCACCATCAACGTGGTGAACGGTGACGCCACCAACTGCACCGGCGCAGGCATCATGGTGGTGACCGGCGCGCTGACCTGCAGCGGCACTTACAGTTGGACGGGCGTGATTCTTGTCATCGGCAAGGGCTACGTGACTTCAAACGGCGGCGGCAGCGGCTCGATTACGGGCGGCGTGCTGGTAGCCAATCTTTACGATCACACCTGCGGCGCCAGCGATGCCAGTTGCAACTCGCAGCATGCGTTATCGGCCAGCGCAACGCCCGGTACGCCCACCTTCAACTGGAGCGGCGGCGGCGGCAACGGAATTACCTACGACGCCTGCAAGATGCCGAAATTCAACAACAAGTTCGGCTTACGGACGCTGGTCACGCGCGAGGAGATGTACTGATGAAGTGGCGCTGTCTGTGCCTTCTGTTCTTAACTTCAGTGCTGGCCTTCGCCTGCGTGGCCGGCCAGTCGAGTGCGCCGGCGGCGAGCGCGAAAGCTTCAAAAGCAGTGCGCACCTTCGATGATGACAGCCTGAAGCAGGTCAGCGGGCGCGTTTCACAGAACGACCTGCCGGTCGCGGCTGCAGCCCCGGCCCAGGGCGCACCTGCCGACGCGGCAGCCAAGGCCGCAGCGGCGAAAAGCACGCAGCCGCCGGCGGCTCCGCTCTCGCCTGCTGAACTCAAGGCCCTGGCTGACGAGCAATCGAGCGTGAGCGGAACGCTGGCCAATATCGATGCGCAGCTTGCCAGGGAAACCGACCCTGGCCGGCGCGAGGCCCTGACCAACATGCGCGAACACGCCACCAAATACATGGCTGACGTGACGCAGAAGCTCGATGCGGCGCGGCAGGCGGGCCAGCCGCAGCCCGACCCAAAAGCCGCGACTGACGCCGCGCCCGGTGCGCCGGCGCCTTCCAAGCCCAACCGGTAAGCACGCCCGGCTTCGCCGGAAACGCCGGACCGGGCGCCGCAGTCTTACTGCACAGTGTTAGACTTTTCTGCAGTGACTGCACGGATGATTCCTGCTGCTTCTGTCAATGGCCGGAGTGAGCGGCGCTCCTCCGAATTTCAACTCGTTCCGCTGATTCCGTTCCCCTCGCGCCGCCGTTACCGCCTCGTGCGCGGCTTTTCACTTATCGAACTGCTGATCGTGATCTCCATCATCATGATCATCATTTTGTTCGCCTTGCCGCAATTCAAGCAGCACACCATCCAGGTGCATGAGGCCTCGGCGCTGGCCACTATTGACCTGATTCGCAAAGAGCAGATCCTGTACCAGTCGCGCTACCCGAGCAAGGGCTTCGCGTGCAGCCTGCAGGCGCTGGGACCGCCGCCGCAGGGCCAGCCGTCATCGGATACGGCGGCCGGGGTAGTTGATTCCGTAGTCGCCAGCGGCAGCAAAGACGGCTACACCTTCACCATCCAGGATTGCGTCACGCAGCCCAACACGCAGACCATCGTTTCTTATGAAGTCGTCGCGGTGCCGGCGCTGGTGGGCAGCACCGGCAACAACGCGTTCTGCAGCGATGAATCGGGTCCGACCAAGGTCGATCACTCAGGCAACGGCCAGGCGTGCGTCACCAGCGGCAGTGCGCAGTAGCCAGTCAGATTAGCGAGGCCGGCACCCCGCCTGAAAGTTCGTTGCCCGGCTCATACTGCCAGCGCGTCGGCAGCTTGACGCTCCCGATGTAATAAGCGCCCACGCTGTTGCTGTCCTCGCCTCCGCCCACATCCACCGAAACTACGCGCTCCAGCACGGCAAAATCGGTGTGGCCGTCGCCCAGCCAAAGCGAAATGTAGTACGTATCGGCGCGCAGGTTCTCGGTCGCAATCTGGATGCGAATGTCGCCGCTTTTCATCGAAGCCGGTTGCCCGTGGTGGGGATCGAAGCGGCTGTTAGTGCCGAAGACGCGGTTGCCCCAGCGATCTTCAATGACAAAACCGAGCACCGGCGGGCGCAGCGTGATGGGCCCCTCAAACGCAACTTGCAGATCGATGTGCTGATCAGGCAGCCAGCGGGTTGAAACCTGCGTGATGGTCACACGGCCGGGGATGGGATCGGCGGAGTAGGCGGTGTCAGCGCCTTCGGAAAGATAATGCGCGGCCACCGCCGACATTTCACCCGCCATTTCAATGCGGCCCTTTTTCAGCAGAATGCCGCGCGAGCACAGGCGCTGCATCGCCGGCATGGAATGGCTGACAAACAGCACGGTGCGGCCGCCGCGTGCAGCTTCATTCATGCGGCCCAGGCACTTCTTCTGGAACTCGGCGTCGCCTACGGCAAGCACTTCATCGACCAGCAGGATTTCCGTATCCAGGTGCGCGGCCACGGCAAACGCCAGCCGCATGTACATGCCGCTGGAGTATCGCTTGACCGGCGTATCGATGAACTCGGTGACTTCGGCGAACGCGACGATCTCATCGAACTTGCGCGCAATCTCGGCCTTGCTCATGCCCAGGATCGCGCCATTTAAAAAAACGTTGTCGCGGCCCGTGAGCTCAGGATGGAAGCCGGTCCCTACTTCCAGCAGCGACCCGACGCGGCCGTGAATCTCAGCCTCGCCCAGGGTCGGCTCGGTGATGCGCGAAAGCACCTTCAGCAGCGTGCTTTTGCCGGCGCCATTACGGCCGATGATGCCGACCACTTCGCCCGCGCGCACCTGGAAGCTCACATCGCGCAGAGCCCACACCGTAGGACGTTCAGTTGAGCGCGCCTGGCCGCGGAACGGCGAGCGGAAGGCGCTCATCAGGGTGTCGCGAAGTGTGCGATAGCGTTCCCGCTCGCCAATGGTGTAGCGCTTGCTTATGCCACGGCAACTGATTGCAATCTCGCTCATGTCAAAACCGGCCCGCAGTGCAGCTTTTAGGGTGCCCGGCACAGCCATGATAGCGTGCCGTCAAAGCCTTGCTTCTGCCGTGAGCGAGTGGGCGGGGTGTCTATGCTATTTCTTCCCAGCAATTACGAATTTGTAGCCCACACCGCGCACCGTCAGCAGGTGCCGCGGACTTGCCGGAACATCCTCGAGATAGCGCCGCAGCCGAACAATGAAGTTATCGATGGCGCGCGTGTCGGTGTCCTGGTGCAGGCCCCAGACGTCGCGCAGGATTGACTTGCGCGAAACCACGTGGCCGGCGTTGCGAACCAGGTGGCGCAACAGGTCGGCTTCCATTTGCGTCAGGTGAATTGTTCGCTCGCCGATTCGCAGCTCGAGCGCGCGGAAGTCAATCACCTTGCCATCGACGCGGAACAGCTCGTCATCGCCGGCAGGCGCCGCTGCTGCCAGCGCCGCTGGATCGGCGCTCTCTGCCGTGCCTGCGGCGGCCGTCCTCATCCACTCGCGCCGGCGCAGCAGCCCGTGAATGCGGGCCAGCAGGATAGGCAGTTCGAAGGGCTTGGCGAGGTAATCGTCGGCGCCGGACTCGAAGCCTTTCAGGACGTCTTCAGGTCGGCTGCGCGCCGTCAGGATCAGCACGGGAACGTAATTGCGCCGCCGGCGCAGCTCGGCAGCAACGCTGAAGCCGTCGCGGCCCGGCAGCATCACGTCGAGCACGACTGCGTCAAACTGGCCGCGCTCGCGGGTCAGCAGCGTCAATGCCGATTCGCCATCACCCAGCACGGTGGCGGAATGGCCTTCAGCTTCAAGGTTGAAGCGCAGGCCCTCGGCCAGGTGAGCTTCATCTTCGACGATCAGGATTCTCGACATGGATTGGCCGAGCGCCCTGCGGAGCGGCGCACTCAGAGCGGAACAACAAAGGTAGCAGGCACAAGCTTGAGCGAGCGCGAATTGTTCTGGGGCCGGCAACGCGGAGGTTATTCAGAGGTGAAGTAGTCCACCGCTACCGGCGACTCAAAGAGCGAAAAATCGCGCGTGACCACGGTGATGCCCGATTCGCTCACGAAATATTTTTGCCGGTCGGTTTCTTCGTCGTAGCCGATCACCGTACCTTCGGGAAGGTGAACGTCGCGATCGATGATGGCGCGGCGAATGCGGCAGTGGCGCCCAATGTTCACGTGCGAGAACAAAATGCTGGCTTCAACGTCGCTGTAGGAATTCACCCGCACGTCAGGCGAAAGCAGGCTGTTGCGCACCACGCCGCCGGAAACGATGCAGCCGGAAGAAACCAGCGAGTCAATCGCCACGCCCATGCGGTTGGGTTCGCCGAACACAAACTTTGCCGGCGGAAACTGCCGCTGGTGCGTGCGGATCGGCCACTCGGGGTCGTACAGGTTGAACACCGGCGACACCGCGACCATATCCATGTTGGCTTCGTAGTAAGCCTCGAGCGTGCCGACGTCGCGCCAGTACAGGGCTTCCTTCTTGTTTTCGTCAACGAAGTTGAATGAGAACACCTTGTAATCATCCACCATGCGCGGAAGAATGTCTTTGCCGAAGTCGTGCGATGAGCTGGCGTCTTCGGCATCTTTCAGCAGCACGGGAATGAGCACGTCGGTGTTGAAGATGTAAACGCCCATCGACCCTGAAACCATGCGTGGGTTGTAGGGCGAGCGTATGTCGGTCTTCTTCGGCTTTTCTACAAAGCCGGTGATCCGCCCCTGGCGATCGATTTCCACGACGCCGAAGCGGTAGGTTTCCTCAGGATCGATCAGGATGGTGGCCAGTGTGACGTCGGCGCCTGCGTCGCAATGCTGCTGCAGCATGCGCGCATAGTTCATCTTGTAGATGTGGTCGCCGCTCAGGATGATGACGTGCTTGGGCTCCTCGGAGCCGATGGAGTAGATGTTCTGATAAACGGCGTCAGCCGTGCCCAGGTACCAGTTATCGCTGACCCGCTTCATCGGCGGCAGGATTTCAATGAACTCGCCCAGGTCGCGCGCCACCGTGTTCCAGCCTTCGCGGATATGGCGGTTGAGCGAAAGCGCCTTGTATTGGGTCAGGATGTAAACCCGGCGCAGGTCGCTGTTGATGCAGTTCGAGAGCGTGATATCGATGATGCGATAGATGCCGCCGAAGGTGACGGCTGGCTTGGCGCGGTCGCGCGTCAGCGGGTAAAGGCGCTCGCCGGCGCCGCCGGCCAGCAGGACTCCCAGCGTATCTTTCATCGCTGTCCCCGGATTCCACACCGCGCTGCTCCTTTGCCGCGATGCCGGACCGCGCATTCTTTGGTTCCGATTGGCTGCAGCATCAGAATTCGCAAGGGCCAAACCTAAGGATGTTAGCAGAAATAAATCAGAGCGGCGGCCGGGCACGGCTGCCGCCCCTGAGGCGACATGAAATTGCGCGGCTACGCAGCGTCTTCGGCGCTGATGCGCAGCGATTTCAGGAACTTGACGTCTTGCGTGTTCAGGCGGAAGTCCGGTTCGCCTTTCTTTTCGCCTTTCACCAGGGCCGGCCGCCCCACCGGAGATTGGTCTTCCCGGCGGTTGAACCCGATGGTCGCTTCAAGGACCAGGAAAACGTCATATCCGCCTTGCTTGATTTTGCCGATGACATCGCTGATCTGCTCGCTCTCACTCAGCGATTCGTTGATGGCATCGCCCAGTTCTTTCATGAGTTGTTTGAGCTTTGGGTTCAAATGAGTGCTCCGTAAGCCCTGTCGGATCCCCGGCCCGGTCCATAGCCGAACACGTAATAACTGCTCTTCATTTGGATGCACCGACTTTGCGGCGTGACGCCAGAAACGCGAGTTGCAGGCCGCTTTCGCCGCTCAGGAACGACGGTTTTTTGGGCCGGCGCTGCTAGAATGAAGCCGATGAGCCCAGCCAGCAGAGCTCACAAGATCGGCGCGTTTGTGGCCGTTGCGCACCGGACGCTTTCGCAAGGTGCGAAGGCGCAGGCGCAATCGCGCTACAGCCGGCATCGCCGCCTGGGATCGGCCGTGCTCGCCGGCGCCCGCACCACGCTGGCCTCGCTCAGCCGCGTGCTGCACCTGCTGTGGCTGCAAGTTACGGGATTGTTCTTCCTGGTGTTTGCTGCCGGATTTGGCGCGGCCGCCGTCCGGCTTTACCGCGCCTGGACCCTGCAACACGTGAACGGGCCCAAGCTGGCGCTGGTTGCGGTGTTCTCGGCCCTGTTTGCCTGGTTTGGGGTCACGTCTTTCTGGCGGGCTGCGCGCGACCGGCGAAGCTGACGCCCGCCTTCTATGGCTGAACCAACCGTTTCCCCCGAATCCCGAGCCGGCGAAGCAGGCAAGCAGCACGACGTTCAGGTCCGGCCTCTCTACACCCCGGCGGACCTGGAAAATTGTGACTACGACTCTGAAATCGGCTATCCCGGCCAGTTCCCCTTCACCCGCGGCGTGCAGCCCACCATGTATCGCGGCCGCCTCTGGACCATGCGGCAGTATGCCGGCATGGGCGATGCCGAAGAATCCAACAAGCGCTATCGCTATCTTTTGGCCCACGGCACCACCGGCCTGAGCGTCGCGTTCGACTTGCCTACGCAAATCGGCTTGGATTCTGATCACCCGATGGCGATCGGCGAAGTGGGCAAGGTGGGCGTCGCCATCGACTCGCTGGATGACATGGAGCGGCTGTTCTCGGGCATTGACCTGGAGAAGATTTCCACGTCGATGACCATCAACGCCACGGCCGCCATCCTGCTTGCGCTTTACATCGCCGTTGCCAGGCGCAACGGCGCCGACGTGGCGAAGCTCTCAGGCACGGTGCAGAACGACATTTTGAAGGAGTACATTGCTCGCGGAACCTACATTTATCCGCCCGCGCAGGCGATGCGCATCGTGACCGACGTGTTCGCCTTCGCCAACCAGCACGTCCCCGAGTGGAACACAATTTCAATCTCCGGCTACCACATGCGCGAGGCCGGTTGCACCGCCTCGCAGGAGATCGCCTTCACGCTCGCCAATGGTGTTACCTATGTGCAGGCGGCGCTGGATGCTGGCCTTGATGTGGACCGGTTCGCCCCGCGGCTTTCGTTCTTCTTTGCCTGCCACAACAATTTCCTTGAAGAGGTGGCAAAATTTCGCGCCGCCCGCCGCATGTGGGCCAGGCTGATGCGCCAGCGCTTCGGCGCCCGCAATCCGCGCTCGTGGATGCTGCGCTTTCACACGCAAACTGCAGGCTCAACGCTCACCGCGCAGCAACCCGAAAACAACATTGTGCGCACCGCGCTGCAGGGGCTGGCGGCGGTGCTGGGTGGAACCCAGTCGCTGCACACCAACAGCTTTGACGAAGCGCTTTCGCTGCCCACCGAGAATGCCGCGCGCATCGCGCTGCGCACCCAGCAGATCATCGCCTACGAAAGCGGCGTGCCCAACACCATTGATCCGCTGGCGGGTTCCTACTACATCGAAGCCATGACCAACGAACTGGAAGCTGCGGCGAACCGATACCTCGAGAAAGTTGAGGCGCTCGGCGGAATGCTGAAAGCTATCGAGCGCGGCTTTGTGCAGCAGGAGATCCAGAACGCGGCCTACGACGCGCAGCAGGCGATTGACGGCCTTGAAAACGTGGTCGTAGGCGTGAACCGTTTTCGAGCCGAGCACGAAGGCGAGGTCCCGATCCAGAGCATCGATGAGAACGTGGAGCGCAAACAGGTTGAGCGGCTGCGCGCACTGCGGGCGCGGCGCAATGCAGGCGTATGGCGTGAGGCACTCGCCGGCATTGAGGCGGCTGCGCGAACCGGCGAGAACCTGTTGCCTCGCATTATTCGTGGCGTTGAAAGCTACTGCACCGTCGGCGAAATCAGCGACGCATTGCGGGGCGTCTTCGGCGAATACCAGGAAACCGTGGTGATCTGAGCTGCTTTTGCTAATCTGTTCCCCGTGAACCCCAGGCGCATCGCGGTAGTTGCCGGCGACGGCATCGGCAAAGAGGTCATTCCGCAGGCCGTCAACGCGGTGCGCGCCAGCGGCGCCCGGGTGGAATTCGCCGATTTTGATTGGTCAGCCGACCGCTACCTGCGCGACGGCACCACCGTTCCGCCAGATGGCTTTGCCATGCTGCAGCGCGACTTCGACGCGGTCCTGGTCGGCGCACTCGGCGATCCGCGCGTGCCCACGAACATCCACGCTAAAGAAATCCTGCTCGGCATGCGCTTCCGCATGGATCTTTACGCCAACGTGAGGCCGGTGAAGCTGCTCGATGAAAGCCTTTGCCCGCTGAAGAACGCGCGCACCGCTGACGTGAACTTTACCGTGATCCGCGAAAACACCGAAGGCATGTACGTGGATGTGGGCGGCACGTTCAAGCAGGGCACGCCCGACGAAATCGCCATCAATGAAGATGTGAACACGCGCAAGGGCGTGGAGCGCGTAATCCGCTACGCCTTCGAGTATGCGCGGCAGCACGGGCGCAAGCGCGTGCTCATGGCCGATAAGTCGAACGTCCTGACGCACGCGCACGGGCTCTGGCAGCGCGTGTTCAAACAAGTGGCTGCCGAGTTTGCAGGCCTCCAGGCCTCGCACATGTATGTGGACGCGCTGTGCCTGCAGATGGTGCGCGACCCCGGGTCGCTCGACGTCATCGTGACCAACAACATGTTCGGCGATATCGTCACCGACCTGGCGGCCGCGCTGCAGGGCGGCCTGGGAATGGCGGCGAGCGGCAACATTCGCCCCGGCACAACTTCCATGTTCGAGCCGGTGCATGGGTCAGCGCCTCCTCTCGCGGGCAAAAACGTCGCCAACCCGATGGGCGCAATCCTCACCGCGTCGCTCATGCTCGAGCACCTCGGCCTCAAGAGCGAAGCTCAGCGCATTGAGCAGGCGGTGGTGGCCGCCGTGCGCGAACGCAAATTGACCGCCGACGTGGGCGGCAACATGGGGACGCGGGAAGTCGGCGAGTGGATTGCCAACCGCGTGGCTTCGTAGTGCCTCCGCTATAATTCGGTTTTCATTTCAACTTCAGGATTGGGATTGACGGACGCGGCGCTGGCTGAAATCGGCGTGATCGGCGGCAGCGGGTTATACAACATGCCCGGGCTTGAAAACCCGCGTGAATTGCGGGTCGTGACGCCGTTCGGCGAGCCTTCCGATGAGTACATTGTCGGCCGCCTCGAAGGCCGCAACGTTGCCTTCCTGGCGCGCCACGGGCGCGGTCATCGCATCCTGCCGAGCGAGCTCAACTTCCGCGCCAATATTCATGGCTTTAAGCAGCTTGGCGTTGAGCGCATCCTTTCGCTTTCGGCGGTCGGCTCGCTGAAAGAAGAGCACCGGCCGGGCGAGTTCGTCATTGCCGATCAGTTCATCGATCGCACTCGCCGGCGCGTGTCCACTTTTTTTGGCGATGGAGTGGTGGCTCACGTGGCCTTTGCTGAACCGGTCTGCGGTGAACTGGCGCGCATCGCCCTGCAGGCATGCGAAAGCGCCGGGGTGACCGGCAAAGCCGGCGGCACGTATTTGTGCATTGAAGGCCCGCAGTTTTCGACCAGGGCCGAATCGCATCTTTATCGCACGTGGGGGGGTGACGTCATCGGCATGACGAACCTGCAGGAAGCCAAATTGGCGCGCGAGGCCGAGCTTTGCTACGCCACGATTGCCATGGTCACCGACTACGATTGTTGGCATCCTGAGCACGATTCCGTCACGGTCGAGCAGATCGTGGCGGTGCTGAAGCGCAATGCCGAGAACGCCTGCAACGTGGTGCGCAACGCGGTCGCGGCGCTGCCGGCCGGGCGAAGTTGCCAGTGCAGCTCGGCGCTGCAGTTCGCTCTCATGACCGATCACAGCCGCATTCCGGAACAGGCACGCGAGCGGCTGAAGCTCATCATCGGCAAGTACATTGGAGAAAGCGGCCACTCCAGCGCATAGCCGCAAATTCAGAACAGGATCGTTCTTTTCATGCCCATCCTTGCCGTAGGCTCGCTTGCGTTCGACAGCATCCGCACCCGCTTTGGAAGCGTGGAAAAGGAACTTGGCGGCTCGGCCACGTACTTTGCGCTGGCGGCCAGCTACTTCACTGAAGTGCG
>JAJPJZ010000134.1 GCA_021323935.1 Terriglobia bacterium
CCCGGCGTATGTACCTGATCGGGCGGGAGCTGGCCCAGTTCGACTAGTTCTTCTACTTCGGCGATTACGTGGTCGGCGGCGCTGGCCATCATGGGATTAAAATTGCGGGCCGTTTTTCGATAGATGAGGTTGCCCCAGCGGTCGCCCTTCCAGGCTTTGACGAAGGCGAAATCAGCCCGCAACGCCGGCATCATGAGATAGGTGCGACCATCGAATTCGCGCGTCTCGCGGCCTTCGGCGATCACCGTGCCGACGCCTGTGGGCGTGAAGAATGCAGGAATTCCGGCGCCGCCGGCACGAATGCGTTCGGCGAACGTGCCCTGCGGGTTCAGTTCCAGTTCCAGTTCGCCTGCAAGCACCATTCGTTCCAGCGTCTTGTTTTCGCCCACATACGTTCCAATGTGCTTGCGGATTTGTTTGTTGCGTAACAGCAGCCCCAGGCCGAAATCGTCCACCCCGGCATTGTTGCTCATGGTGGTCAGGTTGCGCAGGCCCTTGTCGACCACCGCGCGAATTAAATTTTCAGGAATGCCGCATAAGCCAAAGCCTCCCACCATGATGGAAGCGCCATGGTGCACGTCATGAATGGCTTCCATGGCATTGGCACAGACTTTGTTCATAAGTATGAAATTCTAATTTATCGCCTGCGAATTGCGTTTCAGCTCAGCCGCCTATGTGCAAGCCGGCTTGCGTGAGGATCACCTCTTGGTTTTGCAGGTTGAAGTACCGTTCGCGCCTGTCTCGCGGCGGAAGTGGTTGGCCTTTTCGAACTCCGCGCGCAGGCCGGGGCCGCGCAGGTTCTCGCGCAGGTGTGCCAGCCGCTGCTCCAGCGCATGCAGCGCCGCCTCAAGATTGGGGCCGTTGGTGAGCGCAATGTCGCGCCACATTGAATACGGACTGGAGGCGATGCGCGTCATCTCGCTCAAGGCGCGGCCGCCAACGGCGTTCACGTCTTCGAGCGTGAGCGGCGAAGCTTCAGCCGATGCGCCGCCGGGCCGGCCGAATTCGTCAACCAGCGCGCCAGCCAGCGCGGTCGCGATCATCTGCGGCATCTGACTGACCCAGGCGCAAATGCGGTCATGCTGGGCGGCGTCGAAGGTGATGATGCGCACCCCAATCGTCTCCAGCATCGCTATGTACGCTCCCGAGGCGCCGGCAAGAATGTTCTGGCCGCGCACTGGCGTGAGCAGCCAGGCTGCGCCCGAGAACAGGACAGCGTCAGCGTGCTCAATCCCGCAGTTTTCCTTGCCCGCCATAGGATGGCCACCCAGGAAACGTTCCGCAGCAGCATCGCCAAACACGGCGCGGGCGCGCGCCATCACCTCACCCTTCGTGCTTCCCGTGTCAGTAATGAGGACATCGGTCGGCAGCACCGGCCCCAGACGCTCGATCAGGTCGATGATGGCGCCGACCGGCGTCGCCAGCAGCACAACCTGGCTGCCGCGGGCGGCCGCCAGCGGATCAGTGAAACCGGCATCGATCACGCCGCGCGCAATGGCCTTCTCCAGCACATCGGCGCGATCGCAGCCGACCAGCCGCCCGCGAAATCCATGCTTTCGCAATGCCAGTGCGAATGAGCCGCCAATCAGGCCGGTGCCGAGAATTGTGATCTGCTCAAGATTCATTGAAACCGCAGAGCTTACCACGAGTGCATGGCCGCAGCTTCAGCCCGGCCGCTGCACCGGCGCTCAAGCCACGCTGCGGCCCACGGCCGGCGCAATCAGCCGCATTTCATCCATCAGTTTGGCAAACTGCTCGGGATAGAGAGATTGTGCGCCGTCACTTAACGCGTGGTCAGGGTCGGGATGGACCTCGATCAGCAATCCGTCGGCGCCGGCGGCCACCGCAGCGCGCGCCATCGGCGCAACTTTGTCGCGACGGCCGGTGCCGTGTGAAGGATCGGCTACGATGGGCAGGTGCGAGAGCTTGTGGATGATGGGAATGGCAGAAATATCAAGCGTGTTGCGGGTGTAGGTTTCAAAGGTGCGAATGCCGCGCTCGCACAAAATCACTTCGTAGTTGCCGCCGGCCATGATGTATTCGGCTGAGAGCAGCAACTCTTCAAGCGTGGCTGCGATTCCCCGCTTCAGCAGCACCGGCTTGCGCACCTTGCCGAGCTCCCGCAGCAGGTCGAAGTTCTGCATGTTGCGCGCGCCCACCTGTAGAACGTCAACATAGGCGCTCATCAGCGGGATCTGCGAAATGGCCATCACCTCGCTGACCACGGCCATTCCGAGCTTGTCGCCGGCTTCGCGCAGCAGCTTCAGCGCTTCTTCACCCAGGCCCTGGAACGAATACGGCGAACTCCGCGGCTTGAACGCGCCGCCGCGCAGCAACTTGGCTCCCGCGCGCGACACCGCTTCCGCGGCCCGCATCAACTGATCGCGCGATTCCACCGAGCATGGCCCGGCCGCCACCGGAACTTGCGAAGCGCCGAGGGTAATGCCATGTTTCAGGCGGACCACCGTGCCTTCAGGCCTGAAGCTCTTGCCGGCCAGCTTGTAGGGCGCGCTGATGCGGTGCACCTCCTGCACGCCCGGCATGACTTCCACGTCGCGGATGTCGAAGTCGGCGCGCGCGCCCACCGCGCCCAGCACGGTCTGGCGCTCGCCCGTGCTGCGATGCACCTCAAAGCCCATCGTCACCAGCCGGTCAATGACCCGCTGGATCTGCTCAGGCTCGGCGCCCTCCTGCATGGCAACAATCATGGCTCATGGGAGCGAGCAGCGTGCAGCCAGTCGCTCGTGACTCCTTCCTCATTCGGCGGCGCGGCCTTGGATTGCGGCCGGCCAGCGTTCAGCGCACCTCGCCGGCAGGTTTGCGGCCCGCGACTAATCGTTCAGTTCCAAATCAAATTCAGTGCCGTGCGCGGCGGCGGCCTCGGCCTTGGGCGCAATTTCTTCTTTCTGGATCTGCCGCATAATGTCGATAATGCGCTCGAAAATCTGCGTGATGTCGCGTTCCCCCAGCGGCCCCTGGTTCAACCGCCGCACGTTGTCGTGGATGATCTTTTCGCGGTCGGGCTCATAAATCGGCATCCTGGTATTGCGCTTGAGCTTGCCAATTTCGTGCGCAGCGCGCGCGCGCTGGTTCAGCAGTTCAACCAGCTTGCGGTCGAGCTCGTCAATTTCCTTGCGCCAATCGGCAATATCCATAACACCCGTTCCCATCGGCCGCCCCGCCTATCGCGTTCAGCACGATATTCCGCGCCGGCCTAGCGGCGTGCTTTCAGCCGCGAAATCAATTCTGCCACACGCGCAGGCGCATGGGCTGCGCCGGCCTCCTCGATGCATCGCACAATGGCGCTGCCCACCACCGCGCCTTCAGCAAATTTTCCAATCGCCTTCACCTGGCCGGGCGACGAGATGCCGAAGCCGACGGCAATCGGCAGGCGCGTGAAGCGGCGTAGCCTGCGCACCAGCTCGCGCGCATCTTCAGGCAATTCGCTGCGCTCACCGGTTACGCCGGTGCGTGACACCGCATAAATAAAGCCGCTCGAGCTCTTCGCAATGCGCCGCAGGCGG
>JAJPJZ010000318.1 GCA_021323935.1 Terriglobia bacterium
AAGGGCTTCGACACGGCTCCGGCTGACCTTTCAGAATCTGATCCCCGGTTGATGTTGTCAGGCGACCGGCCGGTCATGGAGCGGTCGCACCACCAGGAGCTTTCAGTGGCGCAGCGCCTGGGGCCTGATACCACGGTCGAGGTCGCAGGATATCTGGATCGAGTCAGCAATCTCGGCCTGACCGGGCTCGGCGACTTCGGCACCGCAGATACGCTGCTGGGCGATCTCCTGCCTGACGCTTATGCCAGCACGTTTACCTACGACGGCGGGCGCCTCGATACCAACGGCGTGCGCGTCGTGGTGCAGCGCAGGCTGCTTCCTGAGTTGCTGACCGCAACCGTCGATTATGGCTTTGGCGGCGCGCTTGATTTTGTTCCCGGCGCATCGCTGGCCGATGTGCGCTCAGGCCTGGCATGCCGGCGGCGGTCTGAAGTGGCATGGAAGTTTGAAGGCCGGGTGCCGCGGCTGGGCACGCGCTGGCAAACCTCATATCGATGGACCAGCGGCCCGGCAGTTACGCCGGTCGATATGTTCAATGCCTCACCCGGGCAGGCCGATCCCTACTTCAGCCTCTTCATTCGCCAGCCCCTGCCTGGCCCGTTCGCGGGCAAGATGGAAGCGATCGTCGATATGAAGAACCTGCTGGCGCAGGGGTACGTGCCGGTGGTTGCCGGTGATGGTCACACCGTCTACCTGGTGCAGACCGCGCGAGCAGTTCGCGGCGGGCTGGCGTTCACCTTCTAAGCCGCCGCTGCTTCCCAAACTTCACTGACGCCGCGTCCTTCGCTACCCGATTTCCCTGCTGAATGGCAATCCGTAGCGCCGACCATTTAACCTGTTTTGATGCCGGTCAACGTAAGGCGGCTGCGACTGTGGCTGGTGACTTCAGGCCTGCTGCTGGTCGCCGTGGTCGTGGGATTCATCGCCTACGGGCAATACCGCACGCGGCAAATCATCAGGCGCCTGCCGCAGAAGCTGGGCGCCAACATTCAACAAACCGCGCAGGGCTTTACTTATTCGCAATCAGAGGGCGGGCGAACCCTGTTCACCATTCACGCCTCGCAAATGGTGCAGTTCCGCAGCGGCGGCCGCGCCGAACTCAAAGACGTCAACATTACGGTGTACGGGCGCGACGCTTCGCGATTTGACCAGATCTACGGCGCCGGCTTCGAGTACGACCCGCAGCAAAAAATCGTGCGCGCCACCGGCGAAGTTCACATCGATTTGCAGGCCGACGCCGAGGGCGTGCAGCATCCCGACCAGGCGCCGCCGCAGGAGTTGAAGAACCCGATCCACGTGAAGACCAGCGGCCTCGAGTTCAACGAAGCCAGCGGTACAGCGCGCACTGACGAGCAGGTTGAGTTCCGCACGCCGCAAGCCTCGGGCAGCGCCCGGGGAGCGATTTACGATTCGCGGCAGCGCACGCTCACGCTCGAACATGACGTCCACCTCCTGACCGAAGCCGCCGTTGCCGGCAGCTCGCCGCTTGCAATCGGTTCCCGGCGAAAGCCTAAAGCGGCGGCCGCGAAACGTGACGCTGCTCCGGCTGAAATCAATGCAGCCAGCGCGGTGTTGCGCAGCGAGAGCCGCACCGCCACGCTTGAAAATGTGCTGGCGCGCCGTGGCCCCGAAACCCTGCGCGCGCGCACCGCCATCGTGTCACTGCGGCAGGATTCAACCCTCGAGCGCATCGCGGCTGCAGGCGACGTTCAGGGTGAAGAAGGCGGTCCCGAAGGCGCTCGCTTCCACGCCGCGAAATTGGATTTGGAGTTCAGCCCGGCGAGCGAGGTCACGCGCGGCGAACTTTCAGGCGGCGCCAGCTACGAAAGCCATGGGCGGCGCGCCATGCACGGTTCGGCCGGTCGCGTCATCGCCACCTTCAGCGAAGGCAACACGCTCGAAAAAATACAGGCCTTCGACAAGGTCGATGCGTTCCAGGATGCGGGCGCGAGCCGCACTGGGCGCGGCAGCAAAGGCGCAGCAGGCAACGCTCAGGCCATGGAACTGAAGGCGCCCGCGCTTGACCTGTTTACCCGCGAAGGCCGTCACCTTGATCGCGCCATCACCACGGGAGCTTCGCAAATCATCCTGAGTGAGGCGGCCGGTGCCGCGAGCCCGGCCGCGGGCACAGGCCAGACAACAATTTCGGCCAATCAGTTCGTGGCCCGCTTTGATGGCCAGAACCACATTCAAACGCTGCAGGGCTCCTCGGCCGGCGCAGAGCCGGTCAATGTGGTCTCGCGCGCGCCCGGTCATGCCGACCGCGTCACCAGCTCGCGCACGCTCGAGATTGCGTTCGCGCCCGGCTCCGACACCGTGAGCAGGATTCAGCAGGCCGGCGATTTCCATTACACCGAAGGCGCGCGCTCCGCTGCCTCCGAGCAGGCAAATTACACCGCGGCCACCAACCTGCTTACCCTGACGGGCACGCCGCGATATCACGATGACCAGGTGCAACTGGCTGCCGATAGCATGGCGCTCAATCGCGCGAGCAGCGAGATCCGTGCCACCGGAGACGTAAAAACCACCTACCTGCCGCAAAGCTCGAGCGCACCTGCCAATGCCGCCATGTTTTCGTCGGCTGCTCCCGTGCATGTCACGTCGCGCGAGCTGGTGGCGCAACGCAGTGCCGGCAAGGCCAACTTTTCAGGCGGGGCGCGGCTGTGGCAAGGCGGGAACCTGGTGGAAGCGCCAGCCATCACGTTTGAAAGCCAGGGGCGATCGGTTGATGCTGAAGGCAGCGCGGCACAGCCGGTGCATTCCGTGTTTGTGCAGGCCGGGCAGAACGGCCGCACCATCCCGGTGAATGTGGCGTCGCCGCGGCTGACGTATTCCGGCAATCAGGCGCATTTCACCGGCGGCGTGACCGTGGTGAGCGCCGATTCGACGCTGCTGGCCCAGAGAATTGACGTAGTCCTGCGCCAGCAACAGCAATCAGGCGGCCAAACCAGCCAGGTGGTGGAGGCGGCGGGTTCCGGCCCCGCCCAGGTGGAGCGAATAATTGCACAAGGCAACGTTACGATCGTGCAGCCCGGGCGCAAAGCCAACGGACAAAAGCTGGTGTATGTGGCTGCTGATCAAAGCTTTACGCTGACCGGCGGCCCTCCTAGCATTTTTGATGCCGAACGCGGCCAAATCACCGGGAATTCGTTGACCTTCTATACTCACGATGATAGAGTGCTGATAGAAAACCTGGCGAATGGTGGCACCAAAACGGTAATCCACACGCGGGTGACGAAGTGAAACCGCCCCGACCGGCCAAAGCCGGACCAGTCGGGAGCCCGGAGAAGAATGCGTACTCTGGCGACCGACGAAATAGGCAAGTCGTTTCGCGGGCGGCGGGTGGTGAACGGAGTCAGCCTCGATATCAGCCAGGGTGAAGTCGTTGGCCTTTTGGGACCCAATGGAGCGGGAAAGACTACCAGCTTCCATATCATCGTGGGTCTCATTCCCCCAGACAGCGGCAGGGTAACGATCGATGGCGAGGATATTACGGCCGTCCCGATGTATTTGCGCGCGCGCAACTTCGGGGTGAGTTACCTGCCACAGGAGCCGTCAGTGTTTCGCAAGCTGACGGTGGAAGAAAATATCCTGGCGGTGCTTGAGACGCAGCCGGTTTCATGGAAGGAACGGCGCGAGCGGCTCGAGACGCTGATTGAGCAGTTGGGCCTTGGCCACGTGCGGCGCAGCCGTGGCTATGCGCTTTCAGGCGGTGAGCGGCGCCGGGTTGAGATTGCGCGTTCGCTGTGCATTTCGCCGAGCTTCATCCTGCTCGACGAGCCGTTTTCGGGCATCGACCCGATCGCGGTGCTCGACCTGCAGAAAATTATTTTTGATTTGAAAGCGGCGGGGATCGGAATTTTGATTACCGACCACAATGTGCGCGAAACGCTTTCCGTGACTGACCGCGCTTACATCATTACGGAAGGAAGAATTTCGTTTACCGGCACGCCGGAAGAATTGGGTAACAACCCCGAGGTACGAAGGGTTTATCTCGGCGAGAGCTTTTCATTGGTGTAGGCCGATTGGTGCTACCGTAGGAGAGACACAAGGGAATCCATGGTTTTACTGCAGCCAAAGCTGAATCTCAGGGTTTCGCAGAAGCAGATTCTGACCCCGGGACTCGTGCAGATGGTTTCGGTGTTGGCGCTCAACAAAATTGAGCTGAAAGACATGATCAACGCCGAAATGATGGAGAACCCTGTTCTGGAAGAGCTGGACTCTTCGGTGCCGATCCTTGACCAGGTCGCAGGCAAGGAAGCTGACCGCGACCGTGCCGACAACCCGGAAGAACCGGTGGTCGCGAAAAAAGACGATCCCTTTGAGAACGTCGATCTCGACCAGTACTTCCGGGAATATCTCGATCCCGGCTATCGCAGCCCCGAATCTGAGTTCGTCGAAAAACCCTCCTTCGAAAATTTTGTTTCCAAGCCGACCACGCTGACCGAGCACCTGATGTGGCAGCTTGGGTCGCTGCATGTTTCGCCTCCGGTGTATCGCGCGGCAGAGCTGGTCATCGGTAATTTGAGCGATGACGGCTATTTGACCGCGAGCGAGCAGGAGCTGATGGCAGCGGCACGCGGCGAAGCGTCGCCTCCGCAAGCAGAAGACCTGGGCATTTTGGCTGATGGGCCGTCGATCGCGCTCGAAGCACCGGTCGGGGGGGCGCCGAGCAATGGTTCGGCTGTATCTGCAGCGGCGGTTGATTTCGAAGCCCAGGGCGGAGCGGGCATGATGGCCGCTGCAGCGGAAGCTGAGCCTGGCTTAGCCGGCGAAGCTGCGCAGCCCGAACAGGCAGTTGCGGTGGGCCTGGCCGAGCAGCCGGCAAGTGCTGAGGTCCAAGTAGAAGCCGGCGCGGCCGCGCATGGCTTGTCACTGGTGCCGCGCGACAACACACCGCGCGCGCCCTTCGACCTGGACGATTTGCGGCAGGCCATTGAACTGGTGCGCCAGATGGATCCGGTGGGAGTTGCAGCGCGCGACTTGCGCGAGTGCCTCATGCTGCAGCTCGAGCACCTGGCTGAACTCGAACTCGACCGCAAGCGCAACGTGGCGCCGCATCGCGCCAAGAACGGCGAAGCCGCCGCCAACGGCAACGGCTACATGAACGGCGCCGACGGCGAGATGCAGGTCATCCAGGACGCCATTCGCGTAGTCGATTCACACTTGCGCCTGGTGCAGAACAAGCAGTTCAAGGAAATCGCGCGCGCCATCAACCGGCCGGTTGAGGCCGTGCATGCCGCGCTTGAGCTGGTGCGCTCGCTCGATCCGCGCCCCGGCCTGCGTTACAACAAGGTGGAGCCGCGGCTGATCGAGCCCGACGTGGCCTTCGTGAAGCACGGCGATGAATACCTGGCGCTGCTCAACGATGAGGACGTTCCGCAACTGCGCCTCAGCCCAACCTACAAGCGCCTGCTGAACCGCGATGCCGCCGACAAAGACGTGCGCGGATATGTGAAAGAGCGCTACAAGTCGGCCATTCAGCTCATCAAGAACATTGAGCAGCGCAAGCAGACGATCCTGAAAGTCTGCTACGCCATCCTGGGACGGCAGCGCGATTTCCTCGATCACGGCATCGACCAACTCAAGCCGATGATGATCAAGGAAGTTGCCGAAGAGATTGGCGTGCATCCTTCGACCGTGAGCCGCGCCGTGGCCAACAAGTACGCGCACACGCCGCAGGGCGTGTTCGAGTTGCGCTATTTCTTCAGTGAGAGCGTGAACGGGCCGGAGGGCGGCAACACCTCGCTGCTGATCCTGAAGCGCCGGGTAAAGAAACTGATTGAAGAGGAAGACGCCACGCACCCGCTGACCGATGATCAGATCACGCGCATCCTGCAGTCGCAGGGCATCCAGGTCACGCGGCGCACGGTGGCAAAGTACCGCGAAGACATGGGCATCCCCAGCACCCACCAGCGGCGAATCAAAAATTAGCGGCTGCTTACGCGGCGGCCCGGCACCGAGTGCGGCACGGCGCTTTCCGGCGGGTACGGTTTGGGCTCGACGGCGGGCTGGCCGCAGCTTTCGTTGTTCTTCAAGTGCGCCTCTTCAGCAATCTTCAGCGCGGCCTGGTCATGGCTGGTGGCCACCGGGTGCTGGCAGGAGTTACAGGTGCTCTTGATCAGGCGAGGATTGCCCCCCGCTGCACGCCGATCAAATTGCTTTGGCATATGCCCACCCGCACTGGCTGATTTTTCTCCCGTACAGTGACTTAGATGTCGAATCCAGCTTCGGCGGCTACTGCGGTTCTGCTACGCGCGCCTGCGTAACGGAAACATCGCTGGCACGGTATCCCTTTCCGGTAAAGCTGGCGTTCACTACTACCTGCGTACCCACGCGCAACGAACTCGCCTCCGGCGTCGCCTCAGGGTTGAAGGCGATTTCATAAGTTTGATCGTCTGCCAGGTTGCGCACCGCCAGCACGCCGCGCGAGAGGTCAAGATGCGTGACCTGGCCAAAGAACTTGAAGGAATCGCCCGGCCTGGCAATGACGTTGACCTGCCGCAGGATCCGGCGGTTTGCCTGGTTGGTGGCGAACTGCAAAGTGACGAGCGCGCCCGGAACCAGGTCGGCGGCCGAGCCAGGGCCGCTCTTGCGTTGCACCTTCGTCGCGCTGTCGAGCTGGAAGCTCACCGGCTGGCCCGACAGTTGATCCTGCAGCGTGATGCTGCTTCCCCGCACGGCCACGACCTGGCCGCGCGCGTCAGCCGCATTGGTTTGCGTTACCACGTGAACATTGCGCGCGAACACGTCGGCCTTGCTCGGATCGAGCTGCGTATCGACATACACGCGGTCGCCTTTGTTGATGCCCATGAAGGTAGTTTCAACGCCGTCGCGATAGATGTGCGTGCGCTCGTCGAACGTGATCTTCAACGGCTTGCCGCCAAAGGGCAGCACGGTCATGTGATCGCGCACATGATCGATGCTGCGCACCGTGCCGCCAATCAGCGTGACGTTTGTCTTCGGCAACGGTGGAGCGTCGAGGAAAGGATCGGAGTTGCCGCTGTCAGAAGCGTCGGCTGCAGGCTTCACCGTGGTCGGCGCAGCGGGGGTTGAAGCTTTTGCCGGCGCCGCCGGCGTTGACGACTGCGGCAGGTTTGATCCGGCAGAGGCATCAGGCGTGCGCTGGCCGGGAGTTTTGTCGGAAACCTGCGGCGGCTGCTGGCCGGCAGCCAGGCAGCACAACAACAAGGGAACAAAGATTAATGGGGAACGGATCATCGCTTTGCCACCACGCTTTAGGGACTGCTGAACGGACGGGGAGTGAACATCCCGTTGCGCCTGATTGGATGCAAGCTGCTGCCGGTTCCGTTGCGCCGTGGAGCAGCGGCGTGCTCAGCAAGGATATTTGGATTCCGCTCCAGGCCACTTCCAGAGTCAATTCTCCATCCAACTCAGGGTAAAACAGCGGCAGCTCTGCCCTGCGATGTGGCAGCAGCCGTGCTCCGCTTTTTATGGCGCACTCTCGTCCCGGCGCGCCTGCCCCAGTTCTCTGGATTTGTGGAGGGTTCGCTTCAATGCGAAAGGGTCCCCTGGCTTTCGTAATCGTTTGCCTGCTGTTGTCGTGCTCCGCTTTTTCGCAAGACCTGCGAATTTCGATCCCCAAGCGCTCCAAGGCCACGCCCGTCCAGCAGCTTAATCGCGACGGCGTGAAGGCAGTCGAGGCGCACAACTACGACAAGGCCAAAAAGCTGTTTTACAAGGCGTACCTGCTCGATCCCAACGATCCGTTCACGCTGAACAACCTGGGCTACATGGCGGAACTGGATGGCGATCTCGATCGTGCGCAGCGCTACTACGGCCTGGCAGCCGACCTCAGCTCCGACGCCATGGTTGATAAGTCAACCGATGACCAGGTTGAGGGCAAGCCGGTGGCCGAAGTCGCGGGAAACGCGCAGGACCGCAACATGCAGGTGAACCGGCTGAACATCGAGGCCATGAGCCTGCTGATGAAAGATCGCGCGCCGGAAGCGGACATCGTGCTGCAGAAAGCGCTGAAGGTCGATCCCAAGAACCCCTTCACGCTGAACAACATGGGCTTCGCCAAGGAGAAAGAAGGCGAACTGCAGCAGGCGCTGAGTTACTACACGGCGGCGGCAGCCACGCGCTCGCAGGAGAAGATCGTCGTTGCCAACAACTCCGACTGGCGAGGCAAGCCGATCACTGAAATTGCCGACCGCAACGCGCGCGAGGTCCGCAAAGACCTTGATCAGTTGAATGCCGACGTGGAACGCCAGGTCGCGCTGCTGAACCTGCGCGGAGTTTCGGCGCTCAACCGCAACGACACG
>JAJPJZ010000321.1 GCA_021323935.1 Terriglobia bacterium
GTGCTGCAGGTGGCGCTGGTCGCCAGCAGCGGCGCTCCCGTGGTGGCTGAGTAAATGGCGCACGCCAGCGTGTACTTCTGGCCGGTCAACAGCGGCTCAGGATTCGCAATCGGGATGGCTGAGCTCTTGCTGGTGGCCGGCGGAATGTTGGCGTTGCCCATGGCATTGGCTTGCGCCATGGAGAACGCGCCCACCGGCGAAGACTGCGCGTTGAAGTTCTGGTTGGCGGCGTAGGCCACGTTGATGGTGTGGACGCTGCCGGCGGAAATCTTCAGCGGCCCGGAGGTAAACGTCGCCTCGACGCCGCAATCCTGCGCGGTGGCGTTGCCGCAGGGGGCGCCGGTCGTCACCTTGGTGAGCGCGATCGGCGACGAATTCAGCTTGGTGGTGCCATCGAAGATATCGATGGTTGACGAGCTGAGGCTGGCGCTGTCAGGCGGATTGACGTCAGGCGCGCCGGTTGCGGCATTTGCGCCCACCGCATTGGAGTTGAACAGGAACACGTGCACCGTGATGATCGTGCCGCCGGTGGTGGGATCAATCTTGGCTGACACCTTTTCCGCGCGCATAGCCGGAGTCGCCGGCGTGACCACCAGCGTCGCCGGAGCAGGCGTGAAGGTGTAGTTCGGCAGGCCGCTGCCCTGCGGATTGCTCGGAACGATGGCATAGCTGCCGGTCCCGGCGGTTGACGCCTGGCCCGGGCTCGACATCGTCACGGAGGTGACCGTGTCGCCATTCACCAGGTTGCTGACCGTGAACTGGCCGAGCGTGCCGCCCTGCGTTCCCGCAAATGACGGCACCGTGCCGTAGATCTTGGAACCGCCGATGGCTGTGACCGGCAAAGGCCGCGGGGTGAGCGTGAACATGGCGCCGGTGTAGCTGATGTTGTAGTTGCCCAGCCCTGATCCCACCGCGTTGCTGATCCCGATGGAGTAGGTTGGGCCGGGAGCGGCAAACAACGCCCCGCCCGCTGCCGCAGCGCTGGAAATGCTGGCGCTGCTCACCTGGTCGCCGTTAAACAGCGGGCCGCCGACCGTGAACTCCTTGCCGGTGAAGCTGTAGGTGTCGCCGTAAGTCTTGGTCAGGTTGCTGGCGTTGACCGAGAGCGGCGCCGGTGACAGCGTCATGGTTCCGTTGACGTAATTGGCCGCGGTAAGAGGCAGATAGTTGCCGAGCGCCGCGCCGGTCGCGTTGCTGGGCACGATGGCATACGCAGGTCCCGGTGACACCACCGTGGCTGAGCCTCCTGCGCCCGTGCGGGTGAGAGTTACGCTGGCAATCTTGTCTGCGTTCAGCAGCCCGGTTGCGGTGAACTCCGTGCCGAGGAAGTTGAAGACCGCACCATACTGCTTGGTCTGGTTCACCGCCGTCACGGTCGGCGCAGGCGCTTGCGAAAGCGTCATGGTGCCGGCCACGTACGTGATGTTGTAGTTCCCCACCCCCGGCCCGGTTGCGTTCGCGATGCTGATGCCATACGCCGGACCTGGCGCAATGTACGTCGCCGTGGGCGCGGCGCCGCTGCTGCTCAGGGAAGCTCCCGTCACCTGGTCGCCGTTATAGTACGTGCCGGACGGGGTGAACTCGTTTCCGGCGAAGGTGAATGTATTGCCGTATTGCTTGGCCTGATTGTTGGCCTTGAGCGTCAGCGGCGCCTGCGACAGCCTCATCGTGCCAGGCGCGTAGCTGATGTTGTAGTTGCCCAGCCCGCTGCCCACCGCGTTCGAGATCGTGATGGCATAGGTGGGGCCCGGCGAGACATAAGTTGCGCTTCCGGCTGCGCCGCCGCTCGCGAGAGTGGCGCTGGTCACGCTGTCACTGTTGTAAAGCGTGGCAGGCGTGGTGGTGAACTCGTTGCCGCCGAACGTGACCGACGATCCATATGGCTTCGCCTGGTCATTGGCCTTGACGGTCAACGGCGCCTGCGACAGCGTCATCGTGCCCTTGCCGTACGTGAATGAGTAATCGCCTGCGCTTCCCGAGGCGAAAACCACGGTGCCCGGAGTGATGTTGATGTCATACGCCGGTCCGGGGCTGGTGTAAGTGGCAGTTGTCGCTGCCCCGGTGCTGGTCAGGGTTACGCTTCCGACCGAATCGCCGGGTAGAAGCTGTGTCGGCGAAGGCAGCGTGAACTCGGTACCCAAGAAGCTGAACGTCTGCCCATAGACTTTCGGTTGGTCCTTGGCATTGATCATCAGCGGCGTGGGGGTGATTGTGACCGCCTGGGTGGATGTGGAAGCGGCAGAATTCGTGTTGCCCAGGTAGTCGGCTTCCACGGTATGGCTGCCGGCGTTCACGTGCCTGGCGTAGTAGGTCGTGGCCGTCTTGCAGGCAACGGTATTGGTTCCATTCTGCACGTCGAGCGTGCATGCCACGGGGCCTGGCGTCCCGGAGCCGCCAAGGTCATCGGTACTGTCGGAAGTGCCGGTAAAGGCAACCTGGCCCTGCGGCGTGTAAGCCGGCGCGTACGCCTGCACGGTGCTGAGCACTGCGTTGTTCTGGTCGTGGCCGCCGGCAAATCCCACCGCGCCGATTCCGACCAAAACCGAAGCCATTTCTTTTCCCGGCCCGGCGCCGGTTGAGTTCAGCAGGGTGGCCGTAATCGAACCGAACGTGGAAGTAGTCACGTCGTAGATCTCGGCTGAGGACA
>JAJPJZ010000164.1 GCA_021323935.1 Terriglobia bacterium
CAGCAGTTCGCCATTCAGGCGACGATTGACGGATTTACGGCGATTGCGGATGCGTTCCGCGGGCTGCCCGGCCGCAAGGCGCTGATCTGGGTGACGGGCAGTTTTCCGTTCCAGATGGCTTCGCCGAACGATCCGCCGGTGGCGCGCGACTTTAACCAGGAGCTGTGGAGGGCGTTCCAGAAGCTGAACGATGCCAATGTGGCCATTTATCCGATTGACGCGCGCGGCCTGGTGGTGGGCTTGCCGGATGCTTCGACGCGGGTGAACGCCCGCAACCTGCGAACGCTTACGACGGCGCGGCTGGACAACCAGACAGCGACGATTGAAACCATGCAGTCATTTGCTGAGGCCACGGGCGGGCGCGCTTTTTACAACACCAACGACCTGGAAAAGGCGTTCGAGCGCGCATCAGACGATGCCAGTTCGTATTACCTGCTGGCTTACTACCGCGAAGCGGGTGATGACAAGCCGGGCTGGCGCAAGCTGAAAGTCAAGGTCAACAAGCCGGGCATGAATTTGCGGACGCGCAGCGGCTACTTTGTCAACGCCAAGGATGAGAACGGAGCGCAGGGACCGAATTCCGATATTTCGATTGCGGTGCGCGCGCCGATGGATTTCACCGGGATTCCGCTGGCGGTGCAGTGGGAAGCGGCCAAAGGCGCGGGCAACGCGAAGCTGGAGCCGGGCAAGAAAATGGCAATTTTTGACCTGGCCGTGGCGCGCAACGGGCTGGAAGTTGATGCGACGGACCGCAACCACATGCGCTTTGACGTAATCGCGGTGGCGCGCACCGGCACCGGCGAAACTGCGGCGACGTTTTCGCAGACGATTGATGCCCATCCTTCGCCGGAGACGCTGGCCAAGCTGAACCAGGGCGGGCTGACCTATCGCAATAACCTGCAGCTTCCACCGGGCGAATACTCGGTGCGCTTCGTGGTGCGCGACATCCTGGGTAACCGCGTGGGGTCAGTGCTGGCGCCGTTGAAGGTCGAGTAGCTGAATCGTTGGGCATGGCGCTGAATCTAATGTTTGTTGACTTTTTGTGCTGCGGTGCGCAGCATGGAAAGTGCCGGTCGGAAGGGTCCGTGCCCCGGGCAACAGGGGCGCGGGCGATTTCGACAGCCGTTCGCATACTGGACGGCCGCGCGTTGCACCGCGTTTATGGGGGCGTCACGGCTTCGACGGAAATGCTTGCGGTTCGGAGGCATGCCGGGGTGTCACACCCGCAATCGTGGCAAAAAGAACAATTGCCAACCAACAGATGGCATACGCTGCTTAATTAGTTTAAGTAGCCGTCCTTCGCAGCTTCGCCTGTGGGCTGCGAAAGGGCGTCGCACAGCAGGCTCGCCCGCCGCCTTCGGTCCGTAGGCAGCGGGTCAGATCATCGGACTAGCGGCTTGCGTTTCTTGCCGGCTCTGAGCGCCGGCCGCGAACGTTTCCTTCGGGAAGCATGAACCGCGCTAAGCATGTAGGCTCTTAGCCAGTAACATTTTCGGACCCGGGTTCAACTCCCGGCGCCTCCACCAACTTTGAGTTGCTGCAGGGCAGAAGAAAAGAAAGACGGGGCGCGTACCCCGTCTTTTATTTTCTTCACCGTCTTTTTATTTTCCCCACCGAGTTCCGGATATTTCCAGGTTGCAGATTGTGGCCTCAGCCGACGCGGCGGAGGTCATCGCGATCGTCGCGTTCAACGATGACGCGGTCGCGGTCAACCAGCTTGGCGCGATCAAGTTCGCGGTCGTTGCGAATGAGGTCGCGATCGCTGCGGTCAACCACGGTGGTGTCGCGGCCGCGGCCGGCCAGCGCCGCGATGAGCAACAACACGACCACGGCGATGCCGATACCGATCCATAGCCAGGGCAGGCTGCGGCCGGCGTTCTGGGTTGCGCCGGTGTCCTGATTTTGAGCGGTGGTGGGCGAAGTTGCGGCTGCGCCGTTGTCGGCTGCGCCATTGGCGCCATTCGATCCCGCGGCTGCGCCCTGGCCGCTGGGGTTGGCAGCGGTGCCCTGGTCAGTGGCGGCGTTTGGATTCTGCGGGGCCGGCTGCGACTGCGCCGGGCGCGCGGCCTGGCCGGTGGTGGCCGCCTGCCCGGTGGCCTGGTCCTGGGCTGGTGGCGCGGCGGTTTGCGCGCACACCCACGCGGCGCCGAGCAGCAGCGTCAACAAGACCAGCATGCGTCCTGCTACTTGCTTCATAGAAAGTCCCTCCCTGTTAGGGAGTGGGAGGGGTTCGCGGCGATTGCTGTTGCCACAAAAGCCACAGCAGCAAGCGATTTCCCAGGCAGAGCTGCCGGCGGCTGGGCATCCGCGGTGTAGTGTCACCCATTACCTCTTCGCGGCGTCAGCCCCAGATCCAGCAGTGCGGCATCGCGAGAGATCAACAAGGCGGCGGGTTTGCGGCTGCGCGCCCGCAACTCCGACGTTGGTCTCGCGAAGAAAGCGGAGCGGAATGCGGGCTGCGGGATGCGTGGCGTCGAGCCGGAAAACAGTGCTTACCATTTGGGGCTTTTCCTGGGACGCGGGTGGCGTGCTTCGATGGTTGTTCCGATGCCGCCGCGGGGGCGAAACGTGCCGCTCACGACGCACCACACGGGCTTTGAGGCGCGCACTACGTCTTCAAGAATGCGGTTGACGGCGTTCTCCTGGAAGATGCCGAGGTTGCGATATTCCAGCAAGTACTCTTTGAGGGATTTCAGCTCGAGGCAGCGCTTATCGGGCATGTAGCGGATGGTGATGGCGCCAAAATCGGGCAGCCCGGTTTTCGGGCAGACGGAGGTGAATTCAGGGTGGTCAACCAGGATTTCGTAAGCGGGAAATTGGTTGGGAAAAGTTTCAATGGCCGGCAAGGGAGCAGCGAGTCCGGCCTCGGCGTGCTCGTCGGTGTAGCGTCGCGATGGCATGATTTCAGGATTTTATATATGGCGGGGCCGAAGCGGCTTTTTGTGCATTGATTGCGGGCCGCGGGTGGCGCTTGCGGAGATTGTGCGTTCTCGGCCGCGGCCGAGTACCGGGCATGGTTCCGGATTGATGACCCGAATCGAACGTGCGGGCAGGAACATCCAAAGGCAAGGTTGCGCGCAACTTCGCGCCGAATCTGACTGTTAAACTACGAGAGGGCGCGGTTCCTCCGGGCCCGCCGCCGTGGCGCTG
>JAJPJZ010000292.1 GCA_021323935.1 Terriglobia bacterium
GCTGAAGCCTAGAAAGGTCGGCGCCGATGTGCTGAGCGCGCTCGAACAGCGCCTCAACTCCATTCACGCTGGTCAGGATGAGCCAATCGTAGCCGGCGAGCTGATGCAGTGCCGCATCAAGATCGGATGAATCCGCTACGGCGCGGATCTCAATCGCGGGAACCTGTTCCACGGCAGCGCCGCGTGCGCGCAGCAGGTGCGCCAGCGACTCGGCCTGGTGTTTGGCGCGCGTCACCAAAACGCGCAACCCGCTGAGTTCAGAAGCTGACATTTTGAGGGCGTCAGCGCTGGTCGAGCATCGCGATGGTTTCCATCACGGTATCGCCCACGATCTGCAGGCTGCGCGGACTCAGTTTATCGAGAGTGTCTCCAGTGGTGTGATGGAAGGCATCGTTGTAGCCGTAGGGACCGATGATGATATCGGCCACCGGGATCCCAACTTCGGCGAACGGCAGGTGATCATCTTCCACCGATGCCTTCTCATTGAAAAAGTGCGATTGGTAGCCGAATTTTGAGGCGGCCTGGAAGATCAGGTCTTCGAGCCACGCCGCCGAGTGCTCTTCGCGCAGAATGTCCAGGTTCTTGTAGCCGATCATGTCGAGCACCATCAGCGCCTTGATCTTTTTTGCGGTGCCATCCTGCTGCCACTTCTGCGCCAGGTGGCGGGTGCCGAACAGCGCGTCCTGCGTGTTCCACTGCGCCTTCATGGATTCTTCGCCGTCATCCCACACCAGCCAGATGCTGTAGCCCTCAAGCTTGCGTCCACGCAGCTTGTTGGCAATTTCCAGCAGCAGCGCCGAAGTGCAGGCGCCGTCATCGGCGCCCACGAAGCTGGTGTTGCGCAGCCAGTAATTGGTTTCGTAATGCGACGCCACAACGATGATGCCGTCCTTGGTGCCGGGAAACTTGGCCACGATATTGTTCATCGCGAATGGACCGACGCTGGTCTGCTGCGTGAACTTGTCCTGCTCGACGTCAATTCCCTTCAGATGTTCAAGAATGTATTGCTCGACCCTGTGGTGCGCCGGATTATCGAGCCAGCGCGGGCCAAACGCGACAATCTGCCGCGTGTACTGCATGGCTGCATCGCCGCTGATTTTCGCGATCGGCTCCGGCTTCGGCATCTCTGCTGCCGGCGGCCGTTGCGCCGAAGCAGTAGTGTCGGCGGCGGGCGCAGCCGCATCACTGGGCTTTGAGCTCGCGCGCGAGCACCCCACGAGCGCCAGCGATATGACCAGTGCGGCAGCAAGATGTTGCATCTGCGTTCAGGATAACTCAGCCTCCCCTGAACCTCCCACCTGGCGTTAATCTTTTTCGGCGGCTCGGGTAAAATGCGCTGCCATGCTTAAAGTCGGCCTTCTCGTAATCCTGGCGTCGGTCACGTTTGCGCAAAACAGCCCCTCGCGAGGCGTGGGGCCGGTTACGCCGGCGGCGCCGCCGAAGACGCATTACGTGCTGCGCTGCGGAACCCTGATTGACGGTGTTTCGCCGCAGCCGCGCCGCAACGCCGAAATCGTGGTTGACGGCAACAGGATCACCGAAGTACGTGCTTCCGCCGCCTCTTCCGCCGGCACGCAGGCCGTCGATCTGTCGCGCGAAACTTGCCTGCCCGGCCTGATTGACGTCCACACCCATGTGCTGCTGCAGGGCGACATCATCGTGGATTACGACGAGCAGTTGCTGAAAGAGAGTGTCGCCTATCGTGCCATTCGCGCCACGGTTTCAGCGCGGCACGCGCTCGAGTTCGGCTTCACCAGCATTCGCGATCTCGAAACCGAAGGCGCCGGCTACGCCGACGTGGATTTGCGCAACGCCATCGAGCGCGGCATTGTTCCCGGGCCGCGCATGCAGGTGGCCAGCCGCGCTCTCGACGTCACCGGCGCGTACGCGCTGCTGGGCTACAACTGGGAATACGAATGGCCGCACGGAGTGCAGGTTTGCGATGGCGCCGAAGGTTGCCGCAAAGCGGTGCGCGAGCAGCTTTCGCACGGTGCCGATTGGATCAAGGTTTACGCCGACCAGCGCACCTATATGGAAGGCAATGTGCTCCACTCGCGCCCCACCTTCACCATCGACGAGCTGCGCGCCATCGTGGATGAAGCTCACCGCGAGCGCCATCGCGTGGCGGCTCACGCTTCCGGCATGGAAGGCGTACACGACGCGGTTGAAGCCGGGGTCGATACCGTGGAGCACGGCACCTACATTGCGCCGGAAGACATTCAGCAGATGGCACAAAAGCAAATCTGGTTCGTGCCGACGCCGTGGCTGGCTTATTACCGCGCCGACCAGTTCCCGCAGCAGGCGCAACGCATCCAGGCCGGCATGAAGGTCGCTGAAGATACCTTCCGCCGCGCCATGGCCGCCGGCGTCAAGATTGCCTATGGAACCGATGTGGGCGCCTTCGAATGGACCATTACCCCGGCCATGCAGTTCCCCACCATGGTCCAGTATGGAATGACGCCGATGCAGGCCATCCAGGCGGCGACCATTCATGCCGCTGAACTGCTGAACTGGCGCGAGCGCCTGGGCTCAATCGAGCCCGGCAAGCTGGCCGATATTGTTGCGGTGTCGAGCGACCCGCTGGCCGATATCACCGTACTTGAGCACGTGGATTTCGTGATGAAAGATGGAACCATCTACCGCCGCCCATAGCGTTCGAAATCGCACGTCCAGTTTGCGACAACGGACACCACTGTGAGCCAAA
>JAJPJZ010000400.1 GCA_021323935.1 Terriglobia bacterium
TCACCGTAATAGTGGATATCAATGGCGGCATACATGATGCGCTCCATCTGGCAGCGCACGTCGCGGACCGCTTGCAGAAGAAGCTGGTTGCGGGTCAACTGCGCCAGGCCGATGTGGAAGGAAGTATCGGCCTCGATGAAGCGCTCATAGCTCTGGCGATCGTCGCGCTCGAAGTGGATTTGCCCGAGCCGCCACAACTGTTCCAGCGAAGTTTCATCCGCGCCTTTTCGTGCCGCCAGTTCGGCACAGGCGCCCTCAAGCGCGGCGCGGAACTCGTAGAGTTCGACCAGTTCGTTAATGGTCATGTGGCGGACAAAATAGCCGCGGTTGGGAACGATCCTGAGCAGGTGCTCCTGCTGCAGGCGCACTGCGGCCTCCCGCACCGGAGTTCGGCTGGCGCGGTAACGCTTCGCCAGGATGTTTTCGCTCAATGCCTCGCCCGACTGAAAAATGCCGGTGACGATGTCGTGCTTCATGGCGCGATACACGCGATCGCCGAGCGAAACCGCTCCATTGCCTGAAGCGGGAGTGGCGGCGGGCCAGGAGACGCTCAGGGGTATTCGGCGGGTAATCTTTCGGGTCTTCTTTTGCGCGGAACCGCTACTTCTTCGCGTCCTGCTCATGACAACTCCCGGGGAAAGTACCTGCAGCCTGGCTTTCGAATACAGCAATTTTACCATCGCCACAGGCTGGGCATTCTACCATCGCCCGCGCTTATCGTTAATGAAATTTAGAAACCTGCCGCCGCGCCGCTGGTATACAATCTGTACGCAATTGAGAGGAGCGCCGTGACCAACGTACAGGCTGGCCTGCAAGCGATCCGCAGCCGCTTTCCCGTCTTCCGCAACTCCATCTACCTGAACTCCTGCTCGCAGGGAGCCTTGAGCGATGCAGTCGAGGAAGCCATGCAGAAGCTGCTGGAGATGTGGCGCTATCAGGGCTCCCCCTGGGATGAGTGGGTGCAGGAGTATGAAGTTGCCCGCGGGGAGTTTGCCGATTTTATCGGCGCGGAAGCTGACGAGATTGCCCTCGTGCCCAGCGTTTCAGCCGGCGTGAGCAGCCTGGCAACCGCATTCGACTTCAGCGCGCGTAAGACCGTGCTGATGAGCGAATTTGAATTCCCTACCATGGGGCATGTGTGGCTGGCGCAGCAGCGCCGCGGCGCCAACGTCAAATTCCTGCGCGCACAGGGCGAACAACTTCCTCCCAGCCTTTACGATCAAGCTATCGACAATGACACTTTGATAGTTCCGGTTACCGGCATCTGCTTTAAGAATGGCTTCCGCTCGCATCTCTCGGAAATCACTGCCGCGGCGCATGCCCGCGGCGCTTACGTATTGCTTGATGACTACCAGGACTGTGGAACGCGCCCGCGCAATGTAAGAGAACTCGACGTCGATTTCTATACTTCCGGAACTTTGAAGTACCTGCTGGGCCCTTCCGGTCTGGCGTTTCTGTATGTTCGCAAGTCGCTTATCTCGAAGCTCCAGCCCTCGGTGGCGGGATGGTTTTCGCAGCAGAGTCCATTTGATTTCGCTACTGAGCGCTTTGAGCCGGCGGCTTCGGCGCGGCGCTTTCAATCAGGCACTCCGCCGATTCCCAACGTTTACATGGCGCTCGCCGGACTGCGGCTGCTGCGCGAAATTGGCTTCCAGAATGTAGCTGCGCACGTCGCGCAGCTTACTTCGGCGCTGCTTGAAGGCGTGCAGGAGTTGGGAATGCGCGCCAAGACTCCGGCCAACAGTGTCGGCCCGCTGGTTGTGCTTCAGTCGCACGATGCTGAAGCCATGGTGAAGGCGCTTGCACGCGAAGGCTTTATTTGCTCATCGCGCCACGACGGGCTGCGCATTTCGTTCCACATCTACAACTCCATGGAAGATGTGGAGCTGCTGCTGAAGGCGCTCGCGCGCAACGCAGAGCTCATGGTGCAATCGCGCTCCGTTACGACTGCCAGCCGGTAGCTGCGAATCAAACCCTATTGCCGTTGTTTGAGTTGGCGGTAGATGGTCGCGGCGTTATCGGCGAAAGTTGCGTGGAACTGGGGAAACTGGCGAAAGCTCTGGTACCTGCTCATCTCCAAGTGGCCCGCGATGTCTTCCGCAGAAACTCCGGCGCGAAATAGCTTCTCGACCTGTCCATCAAGATCGGCAAGGTAGTCGCGGAACTGCAAAAAGCCTGCTTGCGTGGCCACATCGAAGTGGCCGGGAACAAAATGCTCAACTTTCAGGCCAGCCATGAGGTCCAAGGCATGCACCCAATTTGCCGCATCACCCTGGTCCATCGCCGGACATGAATTGTTCATGAAAAGATCGCCAGTGGCGATGGTTTGCTGCGCAGGAAAGTAAACATACACATCGCCCATGGTGTGGGCCGGGCCGGCAGCGATAATCTCGACCGGGTCGCCATCCATATATATGGTCAGCTTCTGCCCGACGGTCTCTTTGGCCGCCATAAAGCTCGGGCGGGGCGGGGCGGCTGCGGCAGGCGCGGGCGAAGGTTGCTGCTGTTGCTTTTGTTGCTGCTCAATGAGCTGCAAAGTACGCTCACGAGTGAAGGGCGAGCTGATCACGACGGCGTGCGGGCCAACCACGCCATTGCCGCCCTGGTGATCAGGGTGATAGTGGGTGTTCACGATGAACGCGATGGGCAGAGGCGAAATCTTCCTGATTTCCGCAAGCAGCTTTTGACCTTCGGCTGCATTCAAGCCGGTATCCACCACCAGGATGGAATCGCGACCGACAAGGAAAGTTGAATTCGAGCTGTGGTCGTTGTCGCTGACGTAGGCGTAGAGATTGCCGGCGAGCTTTTCGACGCGCGCCGCGGCATAAGCGAACGTGGCCGAAAGCATCAGCGCCAAGACCGCCGGCAACGCTCGAAGTCGCATGCTAGAAGTTGAACTTCACTGCAAATTGAATGAGCCGCGGCCCGCCGGAGCCCAGGCCAACATTGTTCTGCGCCACGTCTGGCGTTTGGTAGAGCGCGCCAAAGTTCGGGGCCGTCATGGTATTGCGCGGCAACGCGAAGTTGGGGTGGTTCAGGATGTTGAAGAACTCGGCGCGCAATTGCATGCTGAGCGATTCCGTCAGCCGGGTGTTCTTCATCACCGAGTAGTCCACGTTCTTGTAAGGCGGCCCGGTCACGATGTTGCGGCCGGCGTTGCCGAAGGTGAGCGGAGCGTTCAGCGCAAAGGCAGAAGTGTTGAACCATTGCGCCACGCTGCGGGGCCCGGCGTTGGGATCGCCGACCAGGTTGGGACGGTCATTGCCCAGGCCGGTGCTGCTCTGGTTCTGCCCGGTCAACACTGAAAACGGCTGGCCGGTCTGCAGCGTAATGATCCCGGCGGTCTGCCAGCCATCGGCTACCGCGCGCGGCAAGTGCGCGGTGACATGCTTAGCGATGGGATTTCGTAAACAAAGTTGCCGACAAAGCGGTGACGGATGTCGAAATCCGAGAGCCCGCGTTCGGCGCGCAAGTTGTAATTATCCTGCGGGAAGATGGTCGTGGCATTCGCGCCCGAGCCGTAGAACACTGAGGCGCCGTCAATCGACTTGGCGAAGGTGTACGAGGCGCCGAACGTCAACCCGCGACTGGCGCGCTTTTCCAGCCGCGCCTGCAGGCTGTTGTAATTCGAGCTGATGGAATCTTCAGCCTGGAAGATTTGCGCGTAGCCGAAGTAGGGCACGCGCGCGATGTTGGGAATAGCGGCGATGTTGGTAGAAAGCGCCTTGGCCACCGGCGCCGGGATGCCCATCAGTTCCATTCGCGTAACGACGTCGGGCGTGAGGCTGTTGATTTGCGCCTGCGTAATGTAGGCCTGGTTGATCTGGCGGAAGCGCGGCAGGTGCGTGCCGGTGGTGCCGACATACGCGGCTTCGAGCAGGATGCGGCCGGGCAGTTGATGCTGAATATCGAGGTTCCACGCCTGCGAATAAGGAGTGGGGAAGACGGCCGGCGTGATGGTGATGACCGGAAAGCCCGAAGGCGCAAAGGCGTTTGGCCATCCCACACCTTGCGCGACATAGAAATCGGGCAGCGACGGCGGGTTCAGCAGCACGTTGCCAGGAATCTGGCCGAGCACCGTGTCATAGAAAATTCCGTAGCCGGCGCGCACTACCGTGATGGCCTTTTGCCCGAGGCTCCAGGCAATGCCGACGCGCGGCGCAAAGTTGTTGTGGTCGGGGCCATACAGGCCGCCCGCTTGCGACTGCGTCACCATGCCTGAAGCCTGCAGGACCTGCAGGTTGGTTTGATCGGCGGAGGGCGAAAGATAGGTGCTGAAGCTCGACGGCCTGAACGTGGTGGCTCGCCCGGTGGCATCATGCAGCACGGTGTTCAGCTCGTAACGCAGGCCGTAGTTGAGCGTAAGGTTAGGCCGGATGCGGAAGCTATCCTGCCCAAAGAAATCGAAGCTGGTGGTGCGATAGCTGCGGTGCGAATCGCCAATGAAGTGAAGTGAGCTGTTGGGCAGCCCTTCAGCAAAGTCAACCAACGGGTTCTTGATCTTTTGCGGGTTGGCGCCGCCGGTAAAAGTAATCTGGCCGATGAAATCAAGATCGTAAAAGCGGTTGTCGCGCACGTTGCGAATATCGCCGCCGACTTTCCACTCGTGGCGGCCGCTGGTGTGGGCGTAGTGATCGACCAACTGAATGGTGTTCTGCCACAGCCCGCCGGGGTTGTTGTTGTTGGAGCCGAGGTTTGAAATTGAGCCGCCGTTCGAAACCAGCCCGCCTGACATCGTGAGGTTCGGCAGGTTGCCTAGATTGAACGGAGAGCCCGCCGCCCAGCCGGTATTGAAGCCGTACGTCGAGGCCTGCGGACCAGCCTGGTTGACGGAAAGCCCGGTGTTGCGCGTGAAGCCAAGCCGCACGTCGTTCAGAGATACCGGGCTGATGATCTTGGTGTATCCAAGCGACGCAAGATGGCTGGTGTTGTCGTTAGTGACCCCGTAGCCGGGAATGGCCGTGGTTTGCTGACCGCCTGAAAACGGCGCCAAAATCGTGGAGACGGCGTAGCTGTAGCGCGCGGTCAACGTGTCATTGCCGATGCGGCGATCGGCTTTCAGCAGGAACTGGTCAGTGTTGTTTGAGAGCGCCGGCGAAGAGATGAAATTTCCGCCGGGCTGGTTGGTGTTGGGCTCGGGATAAAGCTTGAAAAGCTGTGCGGAAAGCGGCGTCACCGGCACCTGCACGGTTTGGCCGGCCGAGTTGGTGAAGAAGCCGGCTTTCTGCGCGTCAGTAGGAACTACCGTGAGGCGCGTAATGCCGGCGCGCTGGCGAAAGCCTTCATAGCTGACCAGGAAAAACGTCTTGTCCTTTTGGATAGGCCCGCCCAGCAGCCCGCCAAACTGGTTGATGCGCAGCTCCGGCGCGGAGGCGTTCGGGTTGGCGAAGAAGTTCCGCGCGTCAAACATATCATTGCGCAAGAATTCATAGGCCGTGCCATGGAGTTGATTGGTGCCTGACTTGGTCACCAGGTTGACCACTGAGCCGCTGTTACGAGCGTATTCGGCGGAATAGTTGTTGGTCTGGACCTGGAATTCCTGGATGGAATCGATCGCAGGCAGTTGCGCAACCGAGCCGGCGTTGTAATTGTTGTTGTCAACGCCATCCACCATGAAGTTGTTGGAACTGGAGCGCTGCCCATTCGATGAGTAGCCGGAGATGCCGCCTTCGCCGCCCTGCTGGCCGCCGCCGCCTCCCGAGGCAGCCACGCCGGTGTTGAGCAGCGCCAGTTGCGCGAAGTTGCGCCCGTTCAGCGGCAACGCGGTAACCTGCGTTTGATCGACCACCGAGCCAAGGTGCTGCGATTGCGTCTCCAGCATGGCTGCGGCGGCTTCCACGTTTACAGTTTCAGCCTGCGCCGCAATGCTCATTTGCAGGTTAACGGTGCGCGCTTCGTCCACCAGCACTTCAACCGTCGCGAGCGCGAGCTTGGCAAATCCGCTGTGCTCAGCCGCGAGCGTATAAGTGCCCGCAGGCAGCGCAGCAATGCGAAAGGTTCCGTTCTCGCTGCTGGTTCCGGTGCGAACCAGGCCGGTGGCCGTGCTCGTGACCGTGATGGTCACGCCCGGAAGGGCGGCGCCCTGCGGGTCGCGCACGGTGCCCGTAATTTCACCTTGCGTCGTCTGGGCGTTCAGAGGGGCGAACGCGGCTAAAGCCAGAATAAGTATTCCAACCTTCAGGAGCAGCTTCATATCTCCTCCACTCGCCTGAGCTGCAGTGGGCTTCGCCCCTCAACTTGTTTGCCGGCGCATCGCCATCAACCACCCCCGGCCAGTTCGCATCGGCTAGAACGCGTACTTCAAGCCGAGCAGAATGCGCCGCGGATTATTGGCCTGGCTGGTGAACACTCCAAAATTCGTGGGGCTGTTCAGGTTCAGCGACGGATTGTTGAAGTTCACCAGGTTGAACAGGTTCAGGAA
>JAJPJZ010000019.1 GCA_021323935.1 Terriglobia bacterium
CCGCGCCTGGGATTCGCCTGGAGCCCCGGCACGCACAGCAACATGGTGATCAGGGCGGGCTTCGGCATCGCCTATGACCGCGTGCCCGAGGCGCTGCTGACGCCTTCACGCCAGAACCCGCCGTTTGCGGCGAACTTTGGCCTGTGCTGCGGCACGGCGCCCACGGAATTCGGCAAGCCCTTTGACAATGGGCTGATCCTGCTGAGCACGAGCAGCACCGGAATCACCGGCTACACCGTCAGCCCGCAGATCACGACCCAGATGCCTTTAGGACCGAACAACCTGCCGACAGGCGCGGCCGGCCCGTGCTGCGGATCAATTTCGATCTGGGGCGCGCCGCAATACTTCCCGCAACCGATGGCGATGCTTTACTCGCTTGACGTGCAGGACCGCCTGCCCTGGCGACTGATCGGGACGGTGGGATACCAGGGCAGCCAGACGCGGCATGAAATCCGCATCATCAATGAGAACTTTATTTACGCGAAAGTGAATCCTGCGGTAAACGCGGCCTTTTTCCCCACGCCTGACGTTACCGGCAACTTCAACGCGCTGCTGGCGAACCTGCAGCGCAATTTCGGCGGATGGCAGTTCGGCGCGAACTATCGCTGGAGCCGGAGCATGGATGAGCTTAGCTATAGCGGCCCGGGCTTCGTCACCAACCAGACTTATCCGCAGAACAATTTGCTGAACTATGGGCCATCAGATTACGACGCAAAACACTATGCCAACTTCTCAACCGTGTATGAAGTGCCGTGGTTCAAGCACACCAGCGGCATCGCCAACGAGTTGCTGAGCGGATGGCAGATCAGCGGCATCTACACGTTCCACACCGGCTTCCCCTGGACTCCGGTCACGTTCCAGTCATGCCTGCCGGTTGCCAGCCAATGCCTGAGCCCATACCGGCCGAGCGGCATATTGCAGGCGCCGGTTTACAGCAGCTCGTTCCACGCGCTCACCACGCCGGGCGTTAATTTCCCGGGGAGCTGCGGCGGGACGAAGGTGCAATCGTGCGGCGCGCTTTACTTCAACCAGGCGCCGGGACTGCCGATCATTGGGCGGAACAGCTTCCGTGGGCCGAATTATCGCTCGGTAGATGCAGCGCTGGGCAAGGCGTTCCACATCACGGAGCACAGCAGCATTGACCTGCGGGCAATTGCGTATAACGTTTTTAACCTGACGAACCTGCAGCCATTCCAGTTTGGATCTTCGAACACCAACATCGGCGATCCGAACTTTGGGCTTTCCCCGGGCTCGACTGCGGGTCGAGTGCTGCAATTGCAGGCTCGGCTTCGCTTCTAGCATGATCGGTGAGCGCATGCGCACTCCAGGCGTGGCGCTCACCGGTTCAAATCTTCCTGCATCCTTGCGAATGTAGAAGCGCCGCCGTCGCATTTGCGTGCTACCAGCCTGATTGCCGCGAATGATGCGACCGCAGCAGACGGGCCATCACTCCTGCTAATCTTCAATTTTTAATCAGGAGGAAGCAATGGGCGGTCAATCCTGCAGCCGGGCCGCGCTCGTCCTGCTGCTGCTGGCCGGTTCATGGCAGTTGCTCGCGCAGGCTGCGCCGTTAAGCGATCCGGCGGTGGAAGCGCGCGTCACCGCGCTGATGTCGCAGATGACGCTCGAGGAGAAGATTGGGCAACTGAATCAATTTTCTGCCGGCCAGCCGACCGGGCCCGGAACAGGACGCACCGACTACGGCGAAATGGTGGCACGCGGGCAGATTGGCTCCCTCTTCAACCTGAGCGGCGCCCGGGAAACCAACCACATGCAGCGCATTGCGCTGACGCGCTCACGGCTGAAAATTCCGGTGCTGTTCGGGCTCGATATCATCCACGGCTATCGCACCACGTTTCCGGTGCCGATCGCGCTGGCATCATCGTGGGATTTGCCGCTGATTGAGCAAACGGCGACGGCGGCCGCAGAGGAGGCGGCGAAAGAGGGCGTCCGCTGGGCGTTTTCACCCATGGTCGATATTGCGCGCGACGCGCGCTGGGGCCGGATGACTGAAGGCGCCGGGGAAGATCCTTACCTGGGCGCGGCCATCGCAGCGGCGTACGTGCACGGATACCAGGGCGAGCGGCTGGGCGCCAGCCCCTCATCGATTGCGGCCTGCGCCAAGCATTATGTTGGCTATGGAGCTGCCGAAGGCGGGCGCGATTACAACACCAGCGAGATCCCGGAACGCCTGCTTCGCCAGGTTTACCTGCCGCCATTTCGTGCTGCCGTCAATGCCGGCGCCGCCACCCTGATGAGCGCATTCAATCCCCTGAACGAAGTACCGGCGAGCGCCAATCGCTTCACGCTCAGCCAGATTCTTAAGCAGGAGTGGGGCTTTCGCGGATTTGTGGTGAGCGATTGGACGTCAATTAAAGAGCTGATCGCACAGGGCATCGCCAACGACGGCCCGACGGCGGCGCGCAAGGCGCTGCTGGCGGGAGTTGACATGGACATGGAGAGCGGGCTCTTCCTCAGCGCCCTGGGAGAGCTGGTCCGAGCGGGCGCGGTGCCGATGAGCGCGATTGATGATGCGGTGCGCCGCGTTTTGCGGGTGAAATTTGCGCTCGGCCTGTTCGACCATCCCTACGCGCCTGACGCACCGGCGGCTTCGGGGTTAGAAGCTGGGCACGTGGAACTGGCGCGGCGTGCGGCTGAAGAATCCGTGGTCCTGCTGAAAAATGGTGACGCAAGCCACGCACCGCCGCTGCCGCTGGGCAGCCAGGTACATTCCATCGCCCTGGTGGGGCCGCTCGGCGATAGCGCCATCAACATGCTGGGATCCTGGATTGGCAAAGGCGATCCGGCTGATGCCGTAACCCTGCGCGCGGCGCTCACCGCTTATGCCGCGCAACATCATTTGCAGCTCACAACCGAAAAAGGCGTAGAGATTATCGGCGGGTCGGATGCAGGCATTGCCGCAGCGGTCGAGTCAGCCCGGCGGTCTGACGTTGTGTTGCTGGCCGTGGGCGAAAATGCGGCTGAGATGACCGGCGAGGCAGCGTCTCGCGCCCACCTGGGCCTGCCCGGCTTGCAGAAACGCCTGGTTGAAAGCGTGCTGGAAGCGGGCAAGCCCGTGGTGCTGATCGTGTTCGGTGGCCGGCCGCTTGTGCTGACCGCAATCAGCGACAAGGTTAGCGCGATCGTGCAGGCATGGTTCCCTGGCGTGCAGGCCGGGCCTGCGCTGGTGCGTTTGCTGACCGGCGAAGTCAACTTCAGCGGCAAGATAACGGTCAGCTACCCGCGCGCCGTTGGCCAGGAGCCGCTCTATTACAACCAGCTCAATACCGGGCGGCCGGCCGGCAATGTTGATCTGTCGCATCCGCCGCAAAACAGCGATGAGAAATACGTCTCCCGCTACATCGACGAAAGGAATTCGCCACTGTTTCCTTTCGGCTACGGGCTCTCCTACACAAAATTTGAATATGGACCGCCGGCCGCCGACCACCCCTCAATCAGCGCGCGCGCGCTCAACGCCGGCACTGCGAAGCTCACGGTCGAGGCTGAAGTTCGCAACATTGGAGCACGTGATGGAGTGGAGATTGTGGAGCTCTACATCGGGTTGCGGGGGACATCCGTCGCGCGGCCGGTACGCGAGCTGAAAGGCTTTCGTCGCGTGGCGCTTCGTGCCGGCGAATCGCGGCGGGTGGAGTTCACGTTAGGTAGGGACGAGCTTTCATTCTGGAACGTCGACATGCACGACGTGGTGGAACCGGCGCAACTGACAGTATGGATTGCGCCCGATTCCAGTTCAGGGAGCAGCGTCGAAGTGAAGATCACTGAATAATTTGTGAATTACGGGTGCTCGTAAGGCGCCGTGACTACGGCATCGTAATCGCGGCCGTACTTGTTCTTGTGCGGCAAGGCAGCCACCTCAATGCGAAGATTGCCGAGCGAAGCAGTGCCGTCAGCAATCGAAACCACGCGAGACAAGCTCTGCAGGGCTTCGGCGGTGGCGCCGTCAGCCCAAACCTGCATCTGATACTGGCCCGCCGGCACGCCAGGAATCGTGATGTTTCCCGCGGAATCAGCTTCGGCAAAGAACGGGGTCGCCAGCGCAATGACAACTGCGCTCATCTGCGGATGAATGTTGCAGAAGATGTAGCTGACGCCCGGCCGATCAAAATTGACCATCCGGCTGCTGCCGGCTTCGTACATTCCCAGGTCAAAGCGCTTGCCTTCAAACAGCGAGAACACGTTGTGGAAGAATGGATCGCGGTTAGGAAACTCGACCCTCGAGCCTGCCGGAATCACGAGCAGATGAGGAATGAAAGTTTTGTCCTTTTGCGTGAGCACCGCGGTTTGCGGCGGCGGCGCGAAACGCGCGGCAACTTCGCGATTAAGCGGTGTGAGCCAAAGCACGGCGCCGCGTGCGTGGATGGCGCCGGCTTTCCTATCGGCGGCAAGCACGATCCTGGCCGTAACGGTGCTTTGCGCGCTTGCGCTGCCCGCGAGCGCCAATGCCGCGAGCGCCAGACGAAGCCATAACCGCGCAAATTTCAAAACAGGACTCCTATGGCGGCATTAACGTGCTCGACGGTGCGAGGCACGTCAAGCAGGCGAGCCGAATAAAGGTGCCGGTATTCCAGCGACAGCAGCAGGTTCGAGCGCGCGTGGTAGATCGAATTCAGCAGGAAGTCGCGGTTGATGCCGAGATACGGATACAGGTGCGCCTGGCCGACAGGAAGCGCGCGCAGTTGGCTGCTGAACGGGTTGTCCTGTCCGTAGCCGCCGTTGAATTCAACTGTTGAGGTGGCGCGGAATTTCAGTTGCGACCAGCCACCCAGCGTCTGCAATCCCTGAACCGCTGCGTTCGAATACGCGATGGCGCCAGACGAGAGCACGCTGTATCCGCCGCTTCCTCCCAGGCCGCCGATTGCACTGCCGCGGTAAAATTCGCCGCGCGCGCTAAAGCGCGGCCCGAGCGGAAATTGCCAATCGAGCGTGCCCGCCCAGCCTGTGACGTTGCGTCCAAGACCCCAGGATTCACGACTGAAGTAACCAGCTGCGCCGAGGGAAAATGCATCGTCGCTGCCGCTGGCCCAGGCCAGCCTGGCGGCGTAGGCCGGCGAGCGCGAGTTTTCTCCCGCCTGTGGCGAGCGATCGAACTGCGCCGGCGGAGTTTGCCCGGTCAGCGGATCGAGCAGCCCGGCTTGAATCACCGCCGCGCTCGCGGGCGACAGCTTGATGCGGTGCTCCACGCGCACTTGCGGGATCCAGTACCACAGATTTCCGGAATAGGAGAATGCCGGCTCTGCCAGCGACGCCAGAGAACTCGGCGAAAGTGCCGAGAAGAACGGCGCGTCCTGCCCGGCCGTGACGATCGTGTCATGCCAGCGCAGGTTGATGGTTCCGGTGCGCAGCCGCGGGAATCCAAAGGTCACGCCGTTCGTGGTAGTGGGAAATCCGCCGGCAAAATCGAAACGCAGGTCGCCATCAACGCGCGCGCCTAGCCACTCAGGACCGAACACCTGCATGCCGATTTGAGACTGGCGGAAGCTGGCGCCGATGCTGCCGCCGCCCGAGACGGCGGGAGCGACTGCATATTGAGGAACATCGATGCTGTCAACGCTGCCGCGATTGCTGAATGCATTAAACAGCGCGATGCCTGAGAGCTTGACCCGATACCGCGAACCGCTTTCCACCTTGCTTTGATATTGATCGTCAACCTTGCCTGCCAGCAGGCTGATTTCGTCTTCCAGCGCTGCAACCCGCGGCTCACTCGGGGCAGCCGTCTGATCCGCGGCGCTCGGGCCTGCAGCCGGAGCCCCGGTGCTGTGGCGCTCGGCGACTGCGGCCTCGAGCTGTGACTGCAACTGGCGCACTTCGGTGCGGTATTGTTCAGTTTCAGAGCGGAGCTGAAGCATCAACTCACGCAGCTCCGCGATTTGCTGCTTGAGCTGCTGCTCGGTGGCACCGGCGTCCCGCTCGCCGGACGGAGGCGTAGTTTGAGCGACGAGCTGCGTGATGGCTGCGGAGATCAACAGAAAGAACACAATGTGCAGGCCGGCGCCGACCGGGCGACGAACAGATCGTGCTCGCATTTTCACCTCTTACCGGGTTAAACCTCCGGCGTAGCCGAATTTATCCTTGTACTTCTGCCTTCTGCGCAGCACGCAACGCCACGGCCTGCAGCGGCAGCGTGACACGGAACACGGATCCCTGCTCCGAGGTGCTCTCCAGGCAGAGCTCTCCACCGTGATCGGCCACAATTTTTTGCGCCACGTTCAGGCCGAGCCCGGTGCCATTCTCTTTCCCGAAGCTGAAAAACGGTTCGAAGATGTGGTCGCGAACCGCCCGCGGCACGCCGCAGCCGTTGTCCCTGATTCGCACTGTGACCTGGTTCGCGGCGCCTTCCACGGTCACACGAATTAAGCCTTTTGCAGGCGGAACCGCCGCGCAGGAATTCAGAAGCAGGTTGTGAAACACGCGCTCGAGCTTTTTTGAGTCAAAAGCGCCTTCGGTCGAGCCATTGACGTGCACATCGATCAATATGGACTGGTATTCGCGATGCAGCCGCACGGCGTGCACGGCCCGCTCGATGCTCTCAGCGACATTGCCGTAGTCGCGGCGCAGGGATTCACGTGTCCGAGAGAACTCAAGCAGCGATTCCAGCATCTCCGTCATTTCGAGAACGGCGCTGCGGATTTCGCCGTAGCAGTCAGAGCGGTCGGAGCTGCTGCGCCGGTCATCGGCGAGGAACTCGGCGTTGGCGTAAATCGCCGCCAGGTGGTGGCGAAGATCGTGAGAAATGGAGCTGGCCATCTGTCCTATCGTCGCCAGGCGTTCGGACTCGACAAGTTCGCGTTGCGTTTTCTGAATGCGCGTGCGCATCTGCTCGAAAGCAAGCGTCAGCTCACCTGCTTCGTCGCCGGCATGAGCGACGAGCGGGTATTCGTAATCGCCGCGGCCGAGGGCGCGGACGCTCGAGACCAGGGTTTGCAAAGGGCGGGTGATCGTGTGCGAAATTACGAACATCAGCGCGCTGCCTGCCACCACCGCAACGATGCCTAACGCGAGCAGCAGCCGGTTCAACGAATGCAGGAAGGCCGTTGCGCGATCGAGCGAACGCAGCACGGTGAGTTCGAGCGGAGGCTGGCCGGGCAGCGAGAGCCCAACGGTCGTGGCAAGAAAATGCTCGCCCCCCAGCCGCAGTTCGGCGACTTGGGACGCAGAACTCTGCGCACCGGGCCCGCCGGGCGCAGGTGTGCCAGCCGCGATAGAGGCGAGCGCGCGCTGTTGCTCGGCCGGCAATGAGCTTCCCCACACCTGCGCGCCGGAGCGAAACGCAACGTCACTGCCCGAAACTGCGCTGAGTTCGCGCACGACGGTTTCATCGATTTCGAAACCAAGAACTAAAAACCCGAGTGGGTCGTTTTGCTCGGCGCCGCCGAAGTAAATTGGCTGAAGCGCCGCCTCATACACGTGGCCGTCGGCTGCCCACAGCTCCCACCGGTTGCCGCGGCGGAGCGCTCCCCCGATTAATCCCTGGGAACGCTCGCCCGAAAGGTTATTGGAGCGCAGGTGGTACGCAAACACCGCGCCGCCTGGGCTGGTGAGGGCAAACAGGTCAGCTCCGGCCAGCGGCCAAAGATGCTCAGAGGCGTCCTGGATGGTGGCCGGGTGCTGCGTGGTCATGAGGGCGCGCACGATCGGCAGGTCGGCCATCAGCGCTGCGGCCCGCGTCAGCGAAGCCTCGCGCTGATGCTCAGCCGTGCGGAATGCGAGCACGGAGTTGTTCAGGTCCTGCTCGATGCGGCTGCGCTCGCGCCGCTGGATCGCGCGGCTTACCACAATCAGGCTCATCGCCGTCAGGCCGGTAGAGATGGCGACCATGGCCAGCAATAGCTTGGTGCGCAAGCGAAGTTGAAGCTGCATCTAGGGCACAAACTTGTAGCCGACGCCGTGCACGGTGCGGAAGTGCAGCGGGTTCGAGGGATCTTTTTCGAGCTTCTGGCGGAGCTTCAGGATGTGATTATCGACGGTGCGGGTGCTTGGGTAATTGTGGTAGCCCCACACTTCATTGAGCAGTTCTTCGCGCGTGATCACCCGCTCGGCATTCTGCGCCATGAATTTCAGCGTCTTGAATTCCTGCGCCGTGAGCTCAACCTCGCGGCCGCCGCGCTTCAGCTCCATCTTTGGAAAGTCAATCACCACGTCGTCGAACCTGAACGTGTCGGTCGTGACCGGTCGGGTGGTGCGCCGGAGCGAGGCGCGAACGCGCGCAAGCAGCTCGCTGGGGCTGAACGGTTTGGTCACGTAATCGTCAGCGCCGAGCTCAAGCAGCAGGACTTTGTCAGCCACTTCGGACACCGCGCTCAGCATGATGATCGGGACGGCGGGCGCAAGCTGGCGAAATTCGCGGCACACGTCGCGGCCTGACATGCCGGGAAGGCGAAGGTCGAGCACTACCGCCGAAGGAGTTTCCGTGCGAAATGCCGCGAGTCCCGCGGCGCCGTCGCCGGCAACTTCAACCGAATACCCTTCAGGCACAAACAGCCGCTGCAGCGCGCGCTGCACTTTGGGATCGTCTTCAACCACCAAAATCTTTTCCATGTCAGTGCCTCAAGACTAATGCACTCCACAGCAGATTCGGCGCGTCGAGCACGGGATACAAAGAAAATTGACGATCCCTTGACAATTGCGCAACCAGCGCGTGACAGCGCGCCAGCACCGCGTTCATAGGATGAGCTCACGCAACGCTTCCGGCTTGCACGACCCAGAAGCCGGCGGCGCGGTGAAGCGCAATTTAGTTAATTGTGCGAGAGGCCGGCAGACCCCTCTCCTGGCGCCCGTTTTCCTCCCCGACCAAGGAAAGCGGGCGCTACGCCGGCCGCCTTGCCCGCAGGCCGAAGATCACGCGCAATACTGATGTCCTCGGTTTCAGGCAGCGTTCGACGCGCTGCGCTCGCGAACCGCACCTGCCCAGGCAAGAAGCTGCTCACGACTGAGGAAGTTCAGAATGCGCTCGCGCTCGATGCCCGCACTCAGGGCCGCAGCCGCTGAATATTCCATGAACCGCAGTTGCGATGGCCCGTGAGAATCGGTGCCAAGTGAAATGCGGCAGCCGGCGCGGCGCGCCATGTGCAGCAGCGGGACACTTAAATCCTGCCGGTCAGGGTAGCCATCAATCTCCACTGCTTTATCGAGTTCTGCGGCGAGATCAAACACCCGCGGCCAGTCGGCGCTCAATCCCATGCGGTAGTTGTAAATTCGTCCGCGCGGATGCCCAAGAATGTGAATGTCAGGATTTCGCAAACCAGCCAGGTAGCGCGCGGTTTGGTCTTCTTTCTTTCGCAGCGCCGAATGGAAGCAGCCGAGGACGACGTCTAAGTCGGCAAGGCAGGCGCTCTCCATATCGCCTTCGCCGGCTGGATTCAAATTCAGCTCGACGGACCGCAACACTGAAAACGGCTTCAGCTCCTGGTTGATCGCGGCGATTTCTTCTCCCTGGCGGCGCAATTGCGCTTCGTCGATGCCGCCGGCGATCTTGAGCCCCTTGGAGTGATCAGTAATTGCAATGTACTGATAGCCGCATTCCATGCCGGCGCGCGCCATTTCAGCGATAGTGCCCTCGCCGTCGCTCCAGTTGGTGTGCATCTGGAGATCGCCGCGAATGGCGGAGAGCCACGAAGGCCTTTTCTTTAAAATCGTGCGCGCCTCAGAGAGCGTCAGGAAGCCACTGCGTATCTCCGGCCGCTCGGGAACTTCGGGCGGGTCTTCAATCCAACGCGAAATCACTTTCTGCAAGAACGGGCCCACGGCTGAGAGCTCGGTCAGCGGCCGCCCTTGTCGTACGAGATCAGCAGCTTCTTCGGGCCACATGAAGGCGCGGCGGGATGCGCGGCGAAAAGCTTTCTTCGCGGGCATTTTGGCGTGATCAGCTTCCCGAGCGAGCAACTCGGAAAGATCAGCGTTGGTCAGC
>JAJPJZ010000317.1 GCA_021323935.1 Terriglobia bacterium
CCAGTGCCCGGTTTACAAGAAGGTCGGGGCGACGGCGGGGTTTGAGCCCTCGGGCGGCGGCTTTGCGGAGTATGTCCGAGTCATGGATTGGATTGTGGAGCGCGGGGTGGTGCGCATCCCGAATGGCGTCAGTTTCGAGCAGGCGGCCTTTGTTGAGCCGGTCAATACCTGCCTTAAAGGCATTGAAACCCTGCATGTGACCGCCAATGACGTGGTGCTGGTGATTGGGGCAGGGCCAATTGGCGCGATTTTGGCCTGGCTGGCCGGCCGCCGGGGTGCCCAGGTGGTTGCTTCCGATTTGTTCGCGCCGAGGCTTAAAATAGCCACAGAAATCGGAGTTGCTGAAACCATCGATGCATCGCAGGCAAACCCGGTGGAGAAGGTTCGTGAGCTGACGCAGGGCCGGGGCGCTGACGCCGTGATTCTGGCCGTCGGGGGCAATGCCCTGATCAAGACGGCGATTGACGCCGCGCGGCCCGGGGGCCAGGTCATGCTGTTTGCCCAGACCGTCCACGGCGAAGCCATGTTTGATCCGGCGGCGGTTTGCGTTGACGAAAAGACCTTGCTGGGCTCGTATAGCGCTTCCGTGGACTTGCAGGATGAATCGGCAGAGCTGGTTTTCGGCCGCCAGGCGGACCTGGAACGGCTGATCAGCCACCGGTTTTCGCTGGAGCAGTCGGTAGAAGCGTTGGCATTGGCTGCCAAGCCGCAGCCCGATTCGATGAAGATCGTCATCCAGCCCGGTCTTTAGCTGCCGTTCGGGAGAGCCGGCAGCGGACGGGTGAAAGGACATGAGTTGAACGGAAAGATGACAGCCGCCGTCCTCTATGGCAAAGAGGACGTGAAAATTGAGCGAGTGCCGATTCCTCGTGTCGGCGAAGGTGAAGTGCTGGTCAAGGTTGAGGTGGCGCTCACCTGCGGGACCGACCTCAAGGTGTATCAGCGCGGCTACCATGCGCGCATGATCGTGCCGCCGGCGCTGTTCGGCCACGAATTGGCCGGCGTGATCGAGGAAGTCGGCCCGAGCGTCAAGGCGTTCCGCCGCGGCATGAGGGTGGTGGCGCTGAACTCAGCCCCTTGCGGCATGTGCTTCTACTGCTCCAAGCACCAGGAAAATCTGTGCGAAGACCTGCTGTTCAACAACGGCGCGTACGCCGAGTTCATCAAGATTCCGCGGCGCATCGTCGAGGCCAACATGCTGGCCGTGCCGTCTGACGTTTCCTTTGAAGCCGCCGCCATGGTTGAGCCGCTGGCCTGCGTGTTGCGCGGCCTGCACGAAAGCACCCCTGAAATCGGCGATACCGTTACGGTCATCGGCGCCGGGCCGGTCGGGTTAATGTTTATCCAGGTGGCCAAGCTGTCGGGTTGTAACGTGATTGCAGTGGTCAAGCGCGACGCTCAAGTCGATGCGGCGCGAAAAATGGGCGCCGACGAAGTTGTGCAGATCACGCATGTTGAGCCGGTTCAGGCGGTGCGCGCGCTCACGCCCGACCGCCGAGGTTCTGACGTGGTGATCGAGGCCGTGGGCCGCCCGCAGGCCTGGGAGTGGGCAGTTGAGATGGTGCGCAAAGGCGGCACCGTCAATTTCTTCGGCGGCTGCGCCAGCGGCACTAAGGTGGCGCTCGATACCAACCGCCTGCACTACTCGGAAGTAACGCTGAAAGCCACCTTCCACCACACGCCTGAGACGGTGCGCAAGGCGTTCGCGCTGATTGCTGAGAAGAAGGTTCGCTCCAACGATTACGTGACCGGCGAGGCGCCGCTCTCAAACCTGAACCAGGTGTTCCAGCACATGAGCAATCGCAACGCCGATATCAAGACCGCGATCATTCCGGGCCATTAGCTCTTCGCTGCGACCGTGCCGCGCTGATCGGCGCTGCGCCCTTCAATCCCGGCCGGCGCGCCTGCCGTTAGTGGCTTCTTCGCGCGAGCTGCGCCACGTCACGGCGAAACCAGCGCCGCACATAGGCGTTGCTCCAGCCCATCAGCTTGGCTTTGAGCACAATCCGCTTTGCCTCCGCGCGCGTGATCTTCACCGGCTCGCCGGCGAGCACGACATCGGCATTTCCCTGGCAAACCCGGGCGGTGGCCGTGGCCATGAACAGCGGGATGGCGCAGAAGCTGCGCAGCTTGAACCGGGCCGCCGGCAGCAGTTCAATGTACTGCACGGCGCGCACGCAATAGGGCACAACGTTGCTGATTAAATCATCCATCACGGCGAGCGCGGCCTGCGAGCGGGCAGGATCGAGCAGTGACTCGCGACCGGTGCCGTGCTTGCGCATCAGCTCTTCCGGCCAGTAGCAGCGGCCTTCCTCAAGGTCGGAGCGCACGTCACGCAGGATGTTGATTTTCTGCAGCGCCAACCCAAATTCCACGGCATGCGCTGCCAGCCGATCGGCAACCTGCCGGCTCACCAGCCCATAGACCCAGAACAGCTCAGTCAGCAGCTTTCCCACTACGCCGGCGACGTAATAACAGTAGCGATCCTGGTCACCAACGGTTTCGATGGTGCGCCCGGTCCACTCCGCCATGCCGCCGCACATCTCGGCTACGCAGGCGTGAATGGCGGCGCGGGCGCGCGGTTCGAGCGCGCGGTAGGTTTCAAACACGGCCTCAGGCCGCGAAAGCAGTTCGCGATAGGTGCCGCCGATGGTTTGTGGAGCGAAAGCCTCGCTGCGCAAAGGATCGTCGAGCACGGCGGGCAAGCGGCGAAGCTGCGCCTGCTTTTGCGCCAGGGGAAGGGAAGAATCCTCAACGCTATCGGCAATGCGGCACAGCAGGTACGACACCGCCACCGCATCGCTGAGCGGGTGCGGCAGTTCGCGAATCACCACAGCGAAGCTGCGGCTTACGTCAGCCAGCACGCGCCAGCAGAACTGCGCGGCGGTTTCCGCCGGGCCCGGATGCGCCACAGTTGCCACGTTTTTAGGATAACCCGCTGCCGCCGCCGGCGCGACAACCACGCGCAGGCCGCTTGCCGCCGTGCTGCGCCTACACGTCAAACACGCGGTACACGCAGGGAGGGGTCTGGCTTTGCAGCACAGTCAAGGCCACGTTATGCACGGGAATGCCGCCGGTGGTGCGGCCGTCGGGGCAGCCGTGGTGGGCGTGACCATGCACCACCAGCACCGCGCCGTGGCGGTCCACTACTTCCGCCAGGCGCGCGCTGCCCAGGTAAGGGAAAATTTCAGCCGGCTCGCCGCGGACCGTGTCCACCACCGGAGCATAGTGCAGCACGACCACGCGCTTTTGCGCCCGCAACTGCGAAAGCGCCCGCTCCAGCTTCATGGCCTCGTCCACGGCCGCCTGGACAAAGGTCTTCACTTCCTGCTCGCCAAATGCGGTGAGCACGCCGCGGCCAAATCCGCCCAGGAAGCCTTTGGTCCCGGCAAAACCGACTTCGTCGCGCTCGTAGCTTGATCCATCGAGCACTTTAATGCCCTCGGCCGTCATCAGGCGCATGAGCTCTTCGTGCTTGCCGCTTTCGTAATCGTGATTGCCCAGCACGGCGATGGTCGGAATGCGCAGCCGGACCAGCGCGTTCAGCAGCGAATCCATTTCTTCCGGCTTGCCGTAGTTGGTCAGGTCGCCGGCCAGCACCAGCACGTCAGCCTCATCGCGAACGTGCGACATCGGCTCACGAATGCGGTCGTAGCTCTGCGGCGAAAAGTGGATGTCGGCGGTAGCGGCGATCCTCATGGTCTTGCGGGGTTATTGTGCCATTGCGGTGCCGGGCGATTGCGTGCAGCCGCAGTTGCTCGTGTAGCGTCTTTGCGGCGAACGAAGCCGGGGTGTCTCATGCGGCGTCTTCTTCGCCCGTAGCAGCCTCAGCCGCCTGCGACTGCCCGAGCTTCGGATTCCGCGCATCGCGATAGCGTTTCTCCACGTCAGGCAGCCCCCATTCGGCAACATCAATGGCGAACATCTTGTCGTCAATCAGGCTGCCGCGAAACTCGGCATTGGGCTGCGGCCGATCCAGTTCATTGTGCAACCTGCCGAGCAAATCGCGCCAGACGGCGGCCGGTACGTGGCCGGTTGCCATGGGGTAGCAGTACCGAAACAGCAGCAGGTTCCACAGCAGGACCTCCCAATGCTCGCCGGCGAGCTCGACCAGGCGGCCCCAATTCAGGTCGCCGCGCGTTCCATAGACCACATGGGCGATGTCAGCGCCGTCAAAGCGCTCGCGGCGGGTGACGAACATCTTCGAGGCGATGAGCTCTTCAGCCCCGAGCACCCGCGACGGCACTCCGAGGACCACTTCGCTGCGGCCGCGCTCAATCCAGCTATCGTCGACCGTGATCACGCCGTTGCTCATGCCGGTAATCAGGTCCACAAAAAAATCGTCGCGATGCGCTTTTGCCAGCCACACTTCATCTTTGATCTCGCACACAAACCCTGCATGCCTGAGCAGCCTGAGCGCCCGGTCAGCATCAGGGGCCGTCAGGAAGATGTCGAGATCCTTGGTGTCGCGCCAGATGCCGGTATGGGTGTGCAGCGCAAACGCGCCTGAAACCACATAAGGCACGCCATGCCGGTTCAGCAACTCAAGCACGTGGCGAAACAGCAGCTTCTGTTCAGGAGCAAACTGCGGCTCCATTGAACTTGAAATCGGCAGGATTGGTTCGCCAACCGGCATAACCCTTTGATGTGGCAAAGTCCTGCCCAGTTGTGGCGCGCGACTCGCAACTGCAGCGGAATGCAGCATCTAATCTCACAACCTGCGTTTTTCAAGGCGGGTCTAAACTATGCTGACCGGGATCAGCAAACGGTAACGAGACCAATGGCGCAAAAGAGCACCGAAGTTGACATTGAAGGCCGGCGGCTGACGCTCACCAACCTGGAAAAGGTGATGTACCCGAAGACGGGCTTCACCAAAGGCCAGGTGATCGAGTATTTCGTGCGCATTGCGCCCGTGCTGCTGCCGCACCTGCATGACCGCCCGCTCACGCTGAAGCGTTACCCGGAAGGCGTGGATGGATTTTTCTTTTACGAGAAAAACTGCCCCGCACATCGGCCCGAGTGGGTGCAGACCGCGCGCATCTGGAGCGGCGGCAACAATCGCTGGATGCACTACTGCATGGCACAGGATTTGCCGACGCTGGTCTGGGCCGGCAACCTGGCCGATATTGAGCTGCACACTTCGCTCTCGCTCGGCAAAGAAATCCTTAAGCCTACGGTACTGGCCTTCGATCTCGATCCCGGCGCGCCCGCCAACATTGTGCAGTGCTGCCAGGTCGGCTTGTGGGTCCACGATGTTTTTGCCGAGCTCGGCCTGCAGTGTTTCCCTAAGACATCAGGCTCCAAGGGGCTGCAGGTTTACGTTCCGCTGAACACGCCGGCGACCTACGACCTCACCAAGCCGTTTGCCAAGGCAGTTGCGCGGCTGTTCGAGCACTACCAGCCTGCGCTGGTCGTCTCAGATATGAAGAAGGCGCTGCGGGTGAACAAGATATTTGTGGATTGGAGCCAGAACGACGACTACAAGACCACCATCTGCGTTTACTCGCTGCGCGCCAAGGAGCGGCCGACGGTCTCGACGCCCCTAAAGTGGGAGGAGGTGGCCGCATGCCTGAAGAAACGCGATCCGGAGTTGCTGGTTTTTGACGCCCACCAGGTGCTTGCGCGGGTTGAAAAGCACGGCGATCTGTTCGAGCCTGTTCTCAAGCGCAAGCAGAAGCTGCCCTCGATTGACGACCTGGAGCGCGCCGTCGCCAAGGTGATGGGTGCGGCCGAAACCGTGAAGCTGGCAGTGCGCGGACCGCGCACGGTCGATATCGCTGCTTCGGCTGAGAAACCAACACGCGCCGCCGCGAAGCCGCGCGGCAAAGCTGCCGCGAAATCAGCGCCGGCCCGCCGCCGGCGCCAGGGCTGACCATGGCGGAACTGTTTGCCGGCACTTCCGGCTGGGCCTACCCCACGTGGAAGCCCGGCTTTTATCCCGAGAAGCTGGCGCAGTCAAAGTTCCTGGCCCACTATGCCTCGCGCCTGAACACGGTGGAAGTGAACTACACGTTCCG
>JAJPJZ010000350.1 GCA_021323935.1 Terriglobia bacterium
CGTTCTCCTGCGGGATGTAGTTGTTGCAGGCGCCGCTCTGCTCGGTATTGAAGTTCTCCTGATACCAGCTCCAGGTGATTCCCTTTGCGCCGAGCTGATCCCCCACGTTCGGGTAAGTGAGTGGCGGCGAGACGCTCGCAGTGGGCGCTTTCGCCAGCTCCACTGCCGTGCAGGCATCGAGCTTGGGCAGGCCGAAGGCATTGGTGGTGCCGTTTCCAATGCTCGCGCTCACCATGTAAAGGATGTTGGAAGGCTCACTGGCCATGGCTGAGGCAAAGAAATTATCAGCCAGGGCGTAGCTGTTGGCGTACTTCCACAGCGTGCCTACGCCGTAATTCGATCCGTTCAGCACGGTATTGCTGGTGCTGTCGTAATAATCCATCGACATGTCGCCGTTGGTCAGGGCGTATTTATCCATCTTGCCGTTGTCCCACGCGGCAACGTAAGTGGAACGGGTGTGGTTGACGTCAGGCGGAGAAAGGTTGGTGAGCAATTGCGGCGTGACCGTGGTTCCGGCCTGGTCCACCTGGGTATAGCTGGGCAGCGTGGGATCGAGGCCGTTCGCGCCGGCGTAGGTCCCAAACAGGTGGTCGAAGGAGCTGTTCTGCATCATGACGACAACCAGGTGCTGGATGCCGGATTGCGCCACGGCCACGGTTGCGGTTGCGGTTTGCGAGCCGCTGCTGTTGGTCGCGGTAATGGTGTAGGTGGTGGTATCGGCAGGCGTGACCGTCGCCGAGCCGCTCGTGCTCACATTGCCGACGCCCTGATCGATGGCGACGGTATCGGCGTTCTGGGTGGTCCAGGCGAGGGTTGCAGATCCGCCTGCCGTAATGTTGGCCGGCGTTGCGGCGAAGGTGATGACGGGAACGGTCGCGCCGACCGTGACTGTGGCGGTGGCGGTTGCTGAGCCGGTGGCGTTGCTTGCGGTGAGGGTGTAGGTGGTGGTTTGCGACGGCGAAACCGCTATAGATCCGCTCGCGCCGACGCTGCCAATGCCGTTATCAATTTTGACGGTGGATGCGCCTTGCGTGCTCCACGTCAGCGTGGATGACCCCCCTGCGGGGATGGCCGCAGGCGATGCTGTGAACGTGATGCTCGGCGTCACTGCCACGGTCGCGGTGGCCGACGTGGTGACGCCGGCGCTGTTAGTGGCGGTCAGCGTGTACGTGGTGGTTTGCACGGGCTGCACGGTCAATGAGCCCGTGGGCGCAACCGTGCCGATCCCGTTATCGATTGCGACGGCGGTGGCGCCTTGCGCGTTCCACGTCAAAGTGGCCGAACTGCCGGCGGCAATTGAAGCCGGCGACGCGGTAAAGCTCAACGCCGGCGGCGGCGTCACCTTGACCAGCACAGCCGCGGTGGTTGACACGCCGGCGCTGTTGGTCGCGGTCAGGGTGTAAGTGACGGTTTGCGGCGGCTTCACTGATAGTGATCCACTCGCGGCCACCTGGCCGATGCCGTTATCGATCGTGACGGTGGCGGCGCCCTGCGTGCTCCATTGCAAGGTGGTTGAATCGCCCGGAAACACGGTGGTTGGCGTGGCGGTGAGCGTAGCGGTAGGGGCCGCAGCCGGCGTGACGGTGATGACGGCGGTTGCTGTGGTGGTGCCTGCGCTGTTGCTGGCGGTGAGCGTGTAGGTCGTTGTCTGCTGCGGCGTCACAGCGTGCGAGCCGCTCGCGGCCACGCTCCCGATGCCGTTATCAATGGTGACGCTGGTTGCGCCTTGAGTGCTCCACGCCAGGGTCGCGGTTGTGCCGCTTGTGACGGCGTTCGGCGATATGGAGAGCGTGGCGGACGGCGTGACCGGCGGCGGATTGTCGGAGCCGTTGAGGCGAGGAGCGGCCGCGGCGCCTCCGCCGCATCCTATGGTTGAAAGAAGACAGAGAAGAACGACTGGCAGCCCACAAAAAACGGCACGTCTCATTGACTAGGTCCTTGGTCCCTAAATCCTCGATCCCCTGTGTTCGGCCCGTATGAAAGGGATGAGCTACTCACAACGCGAGTTGCCCTTCAGCAGCTCAGGCCGGCCACTCTGATTTTGTGGGCCTTAGATCAGCTTGCGCGCAGAGGGCGGAGCGCGCGGAACGTGGCGGTGCGCTGCAGCAACGAAGAGACCGGCCCGGCGGGCGCATGCGCGAACGTGCGCGATTTGAGCCATTCGTGAGCCTTGGTTATAATTCAAACTCCGCTCGTTTATTTCAGCGCGTCGCGCCCTTAGCTCAGTTGGATAGAGCGTCTGGCTACGAACCAGAAGGTCGGGAGTTCGAATCTCTCAGGGCGCGCCATATTTCAGCACACGCCATTGGGCCGGCTCGGAGCTCGCTCTGACGGCGCGTTGATCCCAGAATCGGCGATCCTGAATTGCTGCGACAGCCGTGGGCGGCTGCGGGGCGGCGTGCGACACATCAACCGGGGAAAATCAGCCGCTTTAGCGCAGAAAAAATTTTTGCCATATGACAAATTAACCAACGCCAGCCACAAGTCAGAGAGGCTATTCCTCGTTTGCTGATTCCAAGCATGTGGGAACACATGTTTTACTGACTAGTAGCGGCAAGTCTCTGGCGGAGATTTGCCGATTTGCCGCCCAGGATGTGCTGCATGAGTGCGGCATTGAAGGAACAGAACAGAAGGAGCAAACGGCAATGCCGTTTGCTCCTTCTGTTCCCAGAGGCGACTGCCTGTTAACATCCATCGCGACGACTGGTCGTAGCCGTAATCCGGCAGCCAATCTCAGAATCTCAGCGATTTTCTATGACTTGCAGAGGA
>JAJPJZ010000061.1 GCA_021323935.1 Terriglobia bacterium
ATCAGGAATGTGAATCCCGGTTTCGATACCCGCAACATCCTGACGTTTGAAATCAGTCCGCAGCAGGCCGGCTACAAGACCGTTCCCGCGCATGCCCTGTTCGAGCGCCTGCGCGAGGATATTGCCGCCATGCCGGGCGTCCTGTCGGTGAGCTACTCTGAGGCGCCGCTGCTGGCCGGAAGCTGGAGTCGCACTTCTTTCCGCAACCTGCCCGGAGCGGGCTCGAAAACCGACGTGAAAGAGGCAGACTGGATGCCGGTTTCCCCGGAATTTTTCAGTACGCTGAAGATTCCGTTCGTAGCCGGCCGCAACCTGAACGCCGCCGATTTTGAAATCGCCGCTAAAAACAGCGAGCTTCAGAAGGCGCGCGGTGAAGCCAAGCCTGGCGCTCCCAAGCCCCCGCCGCCGACCGCGCCGCTGCCCGTAATCGTCAACAAGGAGTTCGTGAAGCAGTACTTCGCCGGGAGGAACCCGCTGGGCCAGCAATTCGGCTCTGAAGACGGCAGCGATGAAGAGCACTGGGCAAAAGGCCCCGGGTTCGAAATCATCGGCGTCGTGGAAAACGCCAAGTACAACGACCTGAAGCGGCCGGTCGATCCCACCATGTACGTTCCGCTCACTTTCGCCGACGCAAGCTACGAAGTTCGCACTGCCACTGACCCCAAAACGTTCATCGCGCCAATTCGTTCAGCCATCAGCCGCCTCGACGACAACATTCCCATGGAGGACGCGCGTACTCAATCTGAGCACATTGACCAGTTGCTTTCGCAGGAGCGCATCATGGCGCAGCTCTCCACGTTCTTCGCGCTGCTTGCCCTGATGCTGGCCTGTATCGGCCTCTATGGGCTGCTGTCCTATGAAGTCACCCGCCGCACGCGCGAAATCGGTATCCGCATGGCGTTGGGCGCGCACCGCGGTGACCTGATCAGGCTGGTGGTCTGGCAGGGCGTGGCACTGGCGCTGGTTGGAACCGCTGCCGGGGTTGCAGCGGCGCTCGGCCTGGCTCGCCTGCTCACCAAGATGTTGTTTGGCGTCAAGCCCAGCGATCCCTGGACACTCGCGGCAGTTGTGATCCTGCTCGGAGGCGTCGCCCTGCTGGCAGCGCTGGTGCCGGCGCGACGCGCAACCGCGGTCGACCCCATGATCGCGCTGCGCTACGAGTAGGCACACCAGGCGCGACCTGAGGCCGCAACCTGAAAACTGGCCTCGACCGCGACGTAGAATAAGAGGGTGAAACGCTCCGGCACCGCCGATCTCCCGCTGCACGGCGGGCGCGTGCCGATGTGGCTCGCCGAGCGCATGCAGCGCCTCGGCACCGCCATCAGCGAAGCCATTGTGTATCACTATGGCGCCGCTGAGCTGCTCACTCGCCTCTCCGATCCTTACTGGTTTCAGGCTTTCGGCTGCGTCCTGGGAATGGACTGGCACTCTTCCGGCATCACCCCCTCGGTGCTCGGCGCGCTGAAGCGCGGGCTGAATCCGCGCGCGCACGAGCTGGGAATTTCCATCTGCGGCGGCCGCGGGCGCAGCTCGCGCCGAACCCCTGATGAATTGCGCCGTGTTGCCTGGCGCACCGGCCTTGAAGGCGAGCAGCTTGTCCGTGCCAGCCGCCTGGCAGCGCGCATCGACAACAACGCCATCGACGATGGCTTCCAGATTTACCTGCACACCTTCGTGGTCTCGCATCGTGGCGATTGGACCATCGTTCAGCAAGGGCTGAACGACTCCACCGGCTACGCCCGCCGCTACCACTGGCATTCAGCCGCAGTGCGCGACTTCACCAGCGAGCCGCACAGCGGGATTGTTGGCGAGAGCGTTGCCGCCGGCAGCATCGTCAACCTGGTCGATCGCCGCGCCAAGCCGGCGCAGCACGCCATGCTCACTATTGCGCACCAGACACCGGAGAGCACTGTGCAAGCCGCGCGCAGCTTGCACATGCCGGCGCACCATGAGGTGCGTGCGGCAAATGTTGATCTAAAGCGTCTCGGCGCCGTACTGGCGCTGGCTTACGAACGCGACCTCCACGATTTTGCCGAGCTGCTGCTGCTTGAAAAGCTGGGCCCTCGCACGCTGCAATCGCTGGCATTGATTGCTGAGGTTGTTCATGGCACGCCTACGCGTTTCCGCGATCCGGCGCGCTTTGGCTTTGCGCACGGCGGCAAGGATGGCCATCCCTTTCCGGTGCCGCTCAAGACGTACGACGAGTCGCTCGCCGTGCTGCGCCGCTCGCTCGATTCCGCCCGCCTGGGGCATTCAGAGAAGATGGAAGGCTTTCGCCGCCTTGACGCATTCACCCGCACCATCGAGCAGCAGCTTGCACCCAAGGCCGACTTCAAAAAAGCGGTGGCGCATGAGCGCCGAATTTCAGCCTCACTCAGCGGCCGCAGCGTGAACCGTAAGCCCTCGCCGCAGCTAAGCCTCTTCTGAAATTGCCGGCGTTCCTTGCCTTTGCGCTCCGCGGCCACAACGCGTGACGAAACCTGCTCGGCGTGAGCTACAATCGTCAGCACAGCTTCAATGGCAACTTCCCAGGCCCTCTCTCCTTCTGCCGCAACTGCCCGCCAGAAGCGCCTTTCGCGGCGGGCGCGCTGGCTCATTTTCGTGGTTGCATGGCTCATTGTGCTGATGCCGTTTTTATTCTGGCGCAGCACCTGGTTCGGCCGCCCCCTTTCCGATACGGAATTGACCGAATACCTGCACGATCCGTCAAAGCCTCGCCACATTCAGCACGCCCTGGTGCAGATTGGCGAACGGCTTTCGCGTGGCGAGACGCGCACGATCGACCAGTGGTATCCCGACCTGGTGACTCTCAGCGCCTCGCCGGTTGAAGAAATCCGCACCACCGATGCCTGGGTCATGGGCCAGGCGCCGCCGCGCCCCGAGTTGCACGCCGCGCTGCTGTTGCTGCTGAAGGATTCATCGCTCAATGTGCGCAACAACGCCGCGCTGGCGCTGGTGCGCTATGGCGATTCGAGCGGCCACGCGCAAATTGTTTCCATGCTGCGGCCCATCGCAGTTGCAAGCTCCGCCAGCGGCACCGTCACGCAACTGGGGACCGCAGGCGAGCCGATTCGCGCCGGCACCGTGCTGGCCCGCATCAAGTCGCCGGCTTCAGCCGAAGACGTCCGCTCACCTATCACCGGCAGCATTGCAGCCGTTGCGGTAACAAACGGCGCAAACATCACGGCCGGCGCTGCGATCGCATCAGTTGCGCCCGGAACTGACCAGGTGTGGGAGGCGCTGCGCGCCCTGTATTTCATCGGCACGGCTGATGATCTAAACGATGTGAAGGCTTACGAGCGCCCGCAGCCCAACGTCGCCGATCGGGTGCAGCAGCAGGCTCGCGACACCGAGCGGGCCATCAAGACGAGAGCTGCGCGTTAAGGAAAGCCTCCACGCGGGGAGCGAACTGATTCAGCTAGAGTCCGCGCTAAGTTGCCGCCGAGCGCCGCGACTAGTAGGGCATTTTGCCGATCACGGCTTCTACTTCGGTGGTCTCCACCATCTCGATCGCATCCCACGGGCAGCCATCGAGGAAGCAGCCGTCCGGCCCTTTGCTGATGCACTTCTTGCAGCCGATGCACAGGATGGGATCCACCTGAATCCTGCCGAATGGCGGATTCGATTCGTCCGGAACCCAGAACATGCAGTCTTCCACCGGGCAATACTCCACGCAGGCCGGCGAGCCGGCGCATCCGGTGCAGCACTCCGTGATCACGGCCAGCTCTTTCGGCTTCTTTTTGCGGGGATAGTTCTGGCCTTTGGAGCGGGGCGAGTGCTTCAGCTCGTCAGGAACGAGGCCAGGGGCCTTGGTTTCCGGGGTGGTGGCCATAGCTGCAGGATTATAGCGTGCGCGCCGTCACTTCGCCGTAGTTTCCGGAATGAAGGCGCTGATTTCGCGCTCGAACTGCGCCGGCGTCATGGCTTCGCCCTCGTTCATGCGCTTGAGCAGGCCTTCAATCAGGTCTTTTGCCTCTTCCTTTCGATAATTGCGCAGGAACCCATCATAAAAGTGCTCACCGGCCATGGCGCGGTTGATCTCCCACTCTTTATTGTTCTCATTGAGTTCGGTGTAATAAACCACGCGATATTTGCCGGTGTAGGTGCCCTCGCGGTACACCTCGAACATGATCTTGTCTGATTCCATTGCCATTCGGGCAGCCTCGGGCGTTCTGCTTCATTGTACCGGAGCCGGCTTTGGACCATGGCTGGTGAATTTTGCCTGCGCCTGAACTGGCCGGCTGCAGCAGCATGGGTTCATTGCGCGCCGCGCGGAAGGTGTTGCAATCGCGCCGGTTAGCAGGGGCCGATTTCGCCGCAACTCTCGCGGCCGTTCAGGGTCTAAATATCAGGCCGGAAGCTTCCGCGGCCGAATCCTTGCGTCCCCTTGAGAGCGGCTCTGGACGCGGCATTTGAGGTCCCGAATGAACAGGTTGGCGGCAGCGATCATGATTTCAGCCCTGGCCGGCGCGCCGGCATTTGCGCAGTCGCAGTCAACGCCCGTGTTGCAGCGGCGGCCCACCGACCCGAACGCCGCGCCCGCTCCGGTGTATCCCGCTGGGACCGATCAGCAGCAGGTGCAGCAGCCGGCGCAGCCGCAGCAACCCAGTCAGCAATCGCAGCCGTATCCTCAATCGCAGCAATATCCGCAGCAGCAGCAGTATCCGCAATCGCAGCGGCAGCCGGGGCCGTACCAGCCCGTATATGCCGCTCCCAACACCGTTCCGACCGGCGTTACGTTCATGGTCCGGCTGAAAGACAACCTCGATACCAACAAAGTAAATCCGGGCAAGAAGTTCACGGCTGAGCTCGCCGAAGATCTGCTTGCGCCTGATGGTTCAGTGCTGATTCCGCGCGGCAAGAAGCTGCACGGCCACGTTACCGAAGCTGACCGCGGCGCGCTGCACTCGCGCATGATGCTGAACTTCTATGAAATTGAAACCCGCCACGGCTGGATGCCGCTGATTGCCAGCGTCAATTCGGTTCCGGGCGAGCAGGGCGTTGCCAAGGTGAGCGAGGAAGGCGAAATCCAGCGCAGCTCAAGCACCCGCCGCGAAGTTGAGGCAGCCGGGATTGGCGCTGCGATTGGCGCCACCAGCGGCGCGGTGTGAGGCGGCGGCAAGGGCGCGGCCATCGGCGCCGGAGCGGGCGCTGCCATGGGCGCAGTAGGCGGCGTGCTCACCGGCCGCGACGTCAAGCTGAGCAAAGGCGACCCGGTTGAACTGCGGCTGGAGCGCGACCTGCGCGTTCCCACACGATAATCCTGCATGTAAGGCCCGTGCGTTCTGGCGCGGGCCGGTCTCTCCTTGAACTTCTGGCGCGGCGTCATCTTAAATTTGCCGTGCTAATCTGATTCCGAGTGCCGGGCCCGCTCGAACAAATTTTTATTGAGTGCTACCGCGAACTGCGCCCTCGCGCCGTCATTCCGCCATTTCGCGTTTCCTTCTTTCGCTTTGCCAATGTCAACAACACCATCCGGCTGCGCGAAGGCCAGGCGCTGGTGCGCATCAGCGATTTGCTGGAAGGCGCGCCCGAGCCGGTGTTGCGCTCCATCGCGCACATCCTGCTGGCAAAGCTTTACCGCAAGCCCATCCAGGCGGCTTACGCCACGCGCTACCGGCGGTACGTTTCCAGTTATGAAATGACGCAGCGCACCCACCGGGTGCGCCAGCTTCGCGGCCGCAAGCAACTGAACTCGGCCGACGGCCACACCTTCAACCTTGAGCAGGTATTCGACGAACTCAACCTGCGCTTCTTTCACGGCCTGCTGGGCCGCCCGCAGATGTCATGGAGCCGCGAACGCTCGCGCCATCTGCTCGGCCATTACGATCCGGCCCACAACACCATCATCATCAGCCGCATCTTCGATGATCCCAGGCTGCCTCGCTTCCTGGTGGAATACATCGTGTACCACGAGATGCTGCACCTCAAGCATCCGGTGAAGTTGCGCGGCAGCCGGCTCTGCGTGCATCCGCGCGCTTTCCAGGAAGAGGAAAAGCTGTTTCCGCAACTTGAAGAGGTAAAGCAGTGGTTGAAGCGGCTTTGAAAGGGCGGGCTAGGCAGCCACGCGCTGGTCAACTTCTTCTGCCGCAACCCGCATTTCCGCCGCGCCGGTGCTGACCTGGTAGAGCGGCACCGAATCGGCGGCGAGGCGCAGCTTGTGCGGCTGCTCGCCAGTCATGAAATCGGCCTCCAGGCCTTCTTGGAGTGAGCGGCGCGCAACTTCATAGACCAGCACGGTGCCGGGAGAAAATTTTTCCCACCGCGGATCAAAATAGATGGTGTAGAAACGCCGCGCGGGATGGGGCGTACTGTCGCGGAACGTGACCAGCGCGGAGACGATTTCACTGCCGGCTTCGAAGCAGTAAATGTCGCAAAGCCTGCCGGCCAGCGCGCACCATGCCACCATGAAATCGATTCGCTCGCGCTCGGCAAAAATGTTGGGAGCAAACGCCGTCTGCTGTTCTGCCTTCTTCCTGTAAATCCAGCGCACCAGGGACGGTTCGCCGCCACTGTAGTGCTTCAGTTCGGCGCCGGCGCGCTGCAACCTGCGCAGGCGTGAGCCCAGCCGCGAGTGCGCGCCGCAGTAGTCAACGGCGGCGTTGGGCGTGTGGCGCACGCAAGGCGCAGCGCACCACGCATCCCAGCCCAGCAACTCCCACATGGGGCAATCGGTATCGCCCCGGATGCCCGCGATGCGCAGCGGCAACTCCTGCTCGCTGAGCGTGCTCCAGGCCAGCGAAAGCGCTTCAGGATCGCCGTCGCTCAACACGTCGCGGTAGTCAAACAGTGATTCGCCAAGCAGCGTGATGCAGCCGTTGGAAACGGCCGCCGGAATGATTGCTGCGCCGGAATCGCTCTCCGCAGCTACCACCAACGGGCTTCCGCCGTTCAGCATGCGCGCGGCAAGTTCATTGAGCGCAAACGACTGAAACAGGGTTGCGCCGGGCGACTGCGCGTGCAGATGTTCCCACAGACCGCGCAGGCCTTCGATTTCTAAACTGTTCTGGGCAATGACGACGCGGCGCAAGCTGGCTCCAAAGCGGGTTAGACGCCGCTCGCGTTGGGGATGTTGCTAAGGAGGTAACCGTACCCTGGCCGGCCGCGCGTTGGTTTGTTCTCAACTCGCGCCCGCAACCACGATCCAGGCGGCAGACAGAACTTACTGAGGCTGCAGTGTTTGCGCGATCATGACCTGGCGCTTGAAATTGTCAGCCATCTCGGCGCTCAGACGGACCTCGGTGGGTTTTTTTGCCAGCGACATCTGATCAATTTTGTCCTGCAGCTTCAGCAGCGCGTAAAAAAGATTTTCCGGGCGAGGCGGGCAGCCGACCACGTAAACATCAACCGGCACAACACGATCCACGCCCTGCAGCACGGCATAAGTGTTGAACGGCCCGCCCACCGATGAGCACGCGCCCATGGAGATGACCCACTTGGGATCGGGCATCTGGTCGTAAATGCGCTTCACGATCGGCGCCATCTTCAGCGTTACGGTGCCGGCCACGATCATCAGGTCACTTTGCCGCGGGCTCGGACGAAACACCTCGGAACCGAAGCGGGCGATATCGAAGCGCGCCGTCGAGGAGGCAATCATCTCGATGGCGCAGCAGGCCAGCCCGAACGTCATGGGCCAGATGGCTGACTTCCGCGCCCAGTTGAATACGTAGTCAACCGTGGTGATCAGGAAGTTCTTTTCGAATTTGTTCTGCAGCCAGGCCATGAGCGGCTCCTGAAATGCCGGAACCGCCAGTCTAGGGAGGCCTCGCAGCGATGTCAATTGCGGCCCGGCGTCGCCATTTGGCCCGCTGATTTTACGCAACTCCGGCCGCGAAACCCGTTCAGTAATAGAGGAGCGAAGCCAAGTGTTTATAATTGAGCTTTGACCCTCCGGCACTAAACTCTACGATGATAAGTCTTTGCATTCTCTGCATTTATTCCTTCCCAGGGGAACGGGTCGCGGTGTGGCAGGGCGGAGTGGGCAACCTGCTGGCCAATACCGGTGCGGTGGCCCAGGTGGTGCTCGGCATCCTGCTGGTTTTCAGCGTCTTTTCCTGGGCCATTATCCTGAGCAAATGGAAGCTGATGCGCCGGGCGCGAGCGCAGAGCGCCCGCTTCCTGCGCGCCTTCCGCAAGGCCGCGCGGCTGCAGGACGTTGCCGCGGTCGCTGAGCAGTTCAAGCCCAGTCCCCTGGTCGCGGTTTTTGAGAGCGCCTTTGACGAGTTGCGCCGCATCGGCGGCAGCAATCCGCGCGGGGTCGTGGCCGTACAGCGGGCCGCCCAGATTGGCTCCTCCGAGGAGCTCACGCGGCTTGAGCGCCGCCTGCCCTGGCTGGCCACCACCGGCGCCGTAACCCCTTTCATTGGATTGTTCGGGACCGTGTGGGGCATCATCGATGCCTTTCAGGGCCTGGGCACCGCCGGCGCCGCTACATTAAGGGCGGTGGCTCCCGGAATTTCGGAAGCGCTGATCACCACCGCAGCGGGCCTGGCTACGGCCATTCCGGCGGTCATCGCTTACAACCAGTTTCAACAGATGATCAGGGAATTTGGCGCCCGCATGGACGATTTTTCGCTCGAATTCCTCAACATCATTGAGCGCGGCTCGACCCAAAGCGGAGCAGGCGCTGACTAGGGCTTTATGGCATTTACCAACCCGCAAGGGCGCACGCAATCGTCGCTGGCCGATATCAACATCACGCCGCTGGTCGATGTGGTGCTGGTGCTGCTCATCATCTTCATGCTGACCACGCCGGTGTTGCAGTCGGGCATCGACGTGGCGGTGCCGAAGACCAGGACGGTCAAGGAAGTCACGCAGCAGCGCGCCGTGCTCACGATCAAGCGCGATCAAACTCTTTATCTCAGCTTTGGCGGCGCCGATAAGGCCGTGAACATCCACGACATTCCCGCCATCGTGCACGGCCGCGTCCATCCCGACCAGGCGGTGTATGTTCGCGCCGATGAAAACATTCCGTTTGGCTTGTTCGCCAGCGTGATGGATTCGCTAAAGCAGGGCGGCATCACCAACATCAGCGTGGTCACCCAGCCGCTGACGGAGAATTCAAAGTAACGATTGTTCAGCACCACCATGTCACTCGCAGCCGATATCTTCGAAGATCATGAGCAATGGGGAGGGCCGCTGGGCGCCTCCATCGCCGTTCATGCTGCCCTGACGCTGGTGGTGCTGGGCTGGGCCTGGGTCGCGATGCACCGCGGCGCGCAGGCGTGGGGCGGACCAGGGGCGGGCTCGGGAGCAATCACGGTGACGGCGGTGAGCAGTATTCCGCTGCCGGCGGAGCAATCAACGCCGAACACCAACGTGCTGGCCAACCCATCGAAGGGGCTGACGCAATCGCCTCCCAAGCAGGCAGAAAAAGCGCCCGACGATGCTATCCCAATTGCGGGCAAGTCGGCGCGACGGCCGAAGCCGGCCGAACAGCCTTCCAATCCTGCGCCGGCCCAGCCGCAACCGGTGGCCCCTTCAAACCAGGTGCAGTATGGCCAGGGCGGACCGGCAAACTCAGTGCAGTTCAACATGGGCAGCGGCACCGGCGGCCTGACGGTTGAAGGCAGTGGCGATTTCCAGGGCATTTACGATTGGTACGTGCAGGCCATGCGGCGAAAGATTGCGCAGACCTGGGCGTTTTACCAGGGCGGCTCAGGCGTGCCCAAAGGCGCGCGGGTCACGGTTTCATTTGAAATTGACCGCAGCGGGCGCCCCACAAAAATTGGCGTGGCGCAGCCCAGCGGCTACGCCGCGCTCGACCAGTCGGCGCTGCAAACCCTGCAGCGCGTCGATACCTTCGGTCCGCTGCCCGATTCCTATCGTGGCAGCTCGGTGCTGGTGAACTTCTATTTTGAGGCACAGTAATTGATCCGTTCAGCAAAATTACTTCCGTCTGCCATCCTGATTCTTGCGTTTTGTTCCTTCGCTGCGCCGCTGCTCGCGCAGCAGGCCCAGATTACTACCGGCCTCGACATCAACGCGCCTAACAAGCTGCGGCTGGCCGTTCCTGATTTCAAGGCGGCGAGCCCGGACGGGACCCTGCATCCACTGCAGAAAGTGTTTGACGACACGCTGTTCAACGATCTCGATCAATCCGGCATCTTCGACGTGGTTTCCCGGAGCCTGTATCCGACCACTACGTTCGGCAGTCCCGAAGAATTGTGCGGGGCTTTCCAGGGATGCCCCGGCATGGCAGCGTGGGCCAATGCGCCGGCCAGCGCCAACATGGTGGCGCTCGGCAACATGGCGGCCGCAAACAATCAGCTTACGGTGATGGGGTGGCTACTCGACGCCAAGAACGGCACAGCCCCTCCCATCCTGGGCAAGGAGTACCACGGCGACGCCACCGAGCCGAGCGCGCGGCTGATGGCGCATCAATTTGCCGATGCCATCATCCAGCGCCTGGGCGGAGGGCTGCCCGGAATTGCCGAGAGCAAGATTTATTTCATCCATCAGGAGAGCGCCCATGCTCCCAAAGAGCTCTGGGTCATGGACTACGACGGCGCCAACCCGCGCCAGCTCACGCATTTGAACTCCATTGCGCTCTCGCCCGCCGTCTCGCCTGACGGCACGCGCGTGGCCTTCACCAGCTTTGCCCATGGAAAAGCCGATATTGCCATGTTCTCCGTGGAACTTGGCCGCGTGATCAGCTTCCCCCGTTTCGCCGGCACCAACACGGCGCCGGCATGGTCGCCTGACGGCACCAGGCTGGCCTTTTCGTCGTCAGCCCCGGGAGACCCGGAGATTTACGTTTGCGAGGTTTCCAATTGCAGCTCGCCGCGGCGCGTGACCGCATATCGCGGCCCGGATACGCAGCCGGTGTGGAACCCGAAAACCGGCGCGCAAATCGTGTGGGTGAGCGGCCGCGCCAGCGACGCCGGGCGCTCCATTCCGCAGATATTTGAAATGGCGGCTGACGGCACCAACGTGCAGCGCGTCACCGATGGCGGCTATGCCGTTTCGCCCGCGTGGGAGCCGACGCAGGGCTTGTTCCTCGCTTTTTCATGGGACCGCCGCTACGGCCCTGGCGCTCCGGGCGCGCCGGACATTTACATCCTCGATATGGCAAACCCTTCGCGCTGGGAGCAGTTGACCCACAACGGCGGGCGTAACGATTATCCGAGCTGGTCGCCTGATGGCCGGCATATTGCCTATCAATCAAAGCCCGCAGGGCACGCCTGCGAGCAAATCTGGACCATGCTGGCCAACGGCCAGAAGCCTACTCAGATCACGCACTCCGGATGCAACACGCAGCCGAGCTGGGGTAAGTGAATATGTTGATCGCACGCTTCAGTTTCAAGAATGGCGAGAACTGACCGCGAATCTTCCGGGTCGCGCCTCAGGATCGATTTCCACAGGCGCTGCGGGTGTTCACAGCTCGCTGAGTTACGCGGTGCAGAATTACTTAATCGGTACACTCCCGGTCCGGGTCGTAGAATTGTCGGCTTCATAGCAGTAAGTTGAATGTGAATTCATACCGTTTGGAGGTTTGAGGTGAAGAACAATCCAGCGCGGCTCACAGCCCTGGCCCTGGCAGCAATCGTGACGCTTGGCGCCTGCCACAAGAAGCAGCCCATTGCTCCGGCCACACCGCCGCCGCCGCCGCCGACACCGACAGCACAGCTTTCGGTCACCCCTTCAACCATCAACGCCGGTCAAACGGCCACGTTGACCTGGTCATCTGAGAACGCAGTTTCGGTGAGCATCGATCCCATCGGCAAAGTCGATCTCAGCGGCCAGCGCACCGTCACGCCGACCGAATCCACAACCTATCACCTGACCGCCACCGGCCCCGGCGGAACTGCCGAGCAAACGGCGCGGGTCACGGTGAACCAGCCGCCCCCGCCGCCGCAGCCGACGCAAACTGCGCCGCCTGAGACCATGGTCGATTCGTTCAACAACACGATTCGCGACAAAGGTGACGTGTACTTCGATTACGAC
>JAJPJZ010000263.1 GCA_021323935.1 Terriglobia bacterium
CAATCGTAAGTGACGCTTCCAATTCGCCTGCCACGATCACGGCGAGCGGCACAGGCGTAAGCGGCGGCGGCAGCGGCTCGCCGACCATCACCGTTTCTCCCGGCTCGCTCTCCTTCGGCAGCGTCAACACCGGAACGTCGTCCGTGAAGAGCGTCACCATCAGCAACACCGGCACCGGCACGCTCACGGTGAATTCAGCCAGCGTGACAGGTACTGGCTTTACGGCAGGCGGGGCCACATTCCCGCTGAACCTGACCTCCGGCCAGTCGGCCAACGTAGCAATAACGTTTGCGCCTTCGACTGCGGGCTCTTACTCGGGCAGCGTCTCGTTCCCCAGCAACGCGGCGACACAAGCGCCGGCTGTGACGCTGAGCGGGACTGCCACCACCATTCAAACCATCGTGCTGAACCCCTCGGTGAGCAACATGGTGTTTGGCTCAGTGAACGTAGGCAGCAGCTCGAGCCAGACGGTGAAGCTGACGAATGCCGGCAACGCGGCCGCGACCATCTCAAGCATCAACATTTCAGGCGCGGGCTTTAGCGTCACGGGCGTAACCGCGCCGGCGACGGTGGCTGCGGGCGGCAACGTTGTGGCGACCGTGGTGTTCGCGCCCCAAACCCCTGGCGCGGTTTCAGGAAGCGTTTCGTTTGTGAGCAACGCCAGCAACTCGCCGGCAAGCGTTACGGTGTCCGGCACGGGCGCATTGCAGCATTCCGCCGACCTGAGCTGGACGGCCAGCACTTCGGCGAATGTGACCAGTTACAACGTGTATCGCAGCTCGATTTCGGGCGGACCGTACTCGCTTGTTGGCTCCGTCTCGTCCACCACGTTCGCCGATAACACGGTAGCCGCCGGCCAGACCTACTTCTACGTGGTCACGGCAGTGGATAACACCGGCGCTGAAGGCCCGTTCTCGACCGAAGTTTCCGGCACGATCCCGACTCCGTAGTCAGCGAGCCGGCGCAAGGATCATTTCAGGCGCTAGCCGAGATGGCGATAGAGCACGTTACCTGCCGCGATCAACCATCGGTCCGGCAGGTACGTGCACATTCTGCGGGCAAGCCTAGAGTGCCCGGCCCCAGCCTGTGCCGCCGCCGCAGCCGGGGGGCAGCGGTAGTACTCCAGAATGGCTGCGCGCGCGCCCAGGCGCTCTTTAAAGACGTTCAGGCCCGGGTTGTCGAGATCGGACCGGCCCAGGTCCATCTCATGCGCGCCGCCGGCCCTGGCAGCGCTAATCGCGCTCCAGAACAGCCCAGCCACGCCCCCGAGCGCGTGGTAGCGCTCGTCAGAACCGCCATACTTGTACACCACCGTGCTCTTGTGCCGAAGCGTGACTATACCGGCAACCGGCTGCCCGCCCTTTTCCGCGACGCTTATCGTCATGGCGTCACGAAACAGTGCGGCAAGGTTGTGGAACCATGCCAATGGCTGCGGCGGCACTCCATGGCGGCGGCGCGTCCGCACCAGCAGCACATAAAATTTGCGCAGCAGTTCCGGCGAAAGTCCTCGCGCAATCGTGAGCTGCTCCCGTTCCGCCCTGCGAACCTTGCGCTGGAACGAACTCTTATGCGTGTGTTGGAACAACTGCTCGAGCGGCAGGCTTAGATCAAGGGTGTGAAGATGAAACCGGGCGGAAGACCTGAATGTACCACGCATTTCAGCATCACGGTTCCGGGGCAAGAACAACCGGCTGCTGCCGGGCAGCGGCCGTAGCTCTACAAAATCGCAGGCCTCGTGCGGGAGCGCAGCACACGTTGCCCCGACAAGTTCTCGCAGTTCGTCTTGCGAATTCGCCAGCGGCTGGCAGTGGTCGGCAAACGGCACTGACACCAGCCGCCGGCCCGTAATCCAGCTTTCCACTCTGGCAAAGGCAATGCCGTTGGTCAGCGCTGCGCCAGGCGCGCACGTCGTAAACACCACCGGTGTGTAACGGTAGGTGCGGCGCAGCGCCTCGAGCCACTCAGGAGTGTGGAAGATTGATGCGTCAGGGTGAGACTGCAGAAAGCGGAGCCAGCGCGGGTCGGTGAGCGGGTCAAGCTTGTAGAGGCGCGCCATGAGCGGCAGGTCACCGCACCGTGGGACACCGCTGTGCGCCTGGAGCAGCGGGCAATCCGGGCTGTGTCTGGTGCCCGCCTGCGAGGCGGTAGGTCAGCTTGCCATCGACGTTGCGAGCGAAGGCCAGCCGCGCCCGCTCGCTTCCCTTGCCTGTGATCTGCCACGAGTCGGACTCGCGAACAATTCTCATTTCACGGCGCTGGCGCCACCAGTCGTTGATTTCGGCGGGCAGCGCAACCCACAGGTTTAAGCTCTCGCGTATGGCGGCCAAATGAGCCAGCAGCTCACGGTAGGCATTCTGCTCCTGCTGACCGACAATGTAGTCGGGATGAACGATGAAGCTGATGAGCCCGTAGTGCTCCACGATGCTCTCAATCTGCCGCTTCCATAAATCGATGGAAGGCTCACGCAGGATATAAAACAAAGCGTGGTCCTGCACGGTGGTAAGCGGCAATTCCAGCAGGTTTCCCACGAAGTATGGCATGACCGAGCAGCAGCCGCCTTCCTGAGGCTCAAGGTGCGCTACCGTCGGCACTGACATCTCATAGTCAAAATCGAGAAACGAAAACCACTCCTGCTGGCGATACATCGCCCCTGCGCGAAACCCGCGCAGCCCGTAGTGCTTTCCATACTGGTTGATCTTAGTGGCGCGCGACCGGAACTTCTCTTGATCGGCATACAAGCGGCCATCGTGGTCAAGGTCATGGATGTTCGCTTCGAATCCGCGCGCCTTGATGGCATCGATGAGGGCATCGACGTTGCCGTAGCGGCCTTCAGGAATGATCTGGAAAGCCGCCTTGATCGCGAACATGGCGTCGAGGTCCATGACCATAGCACAATGATCGCGCCCCACCGCCGCTTCCACATCGTGTGTCATCATCACGGCCGAGGTAAAACCCTCCGGCCAAAACCAGATGAAGGGAATTTCATCACCTTCGCGTGCATCCAGCGCCGCGAACATTAAGGTTTCCAGCAATCGCTCCACTGAACAATCCAGCGGCCAATGCGGAAAACCGCCGGCAAGGCGGCGGCGAACGAGCTGGCGCTGGATCATTTGCCGCACGCGGGCGCCGAGCAGCGGGCGCATCGTGTAGTAAGCGGCGCGCAGCATTCGATCGCTGTTTCGCTTCGCCGTGTAGCGCTCGTGGCGAAAATTCTCTACTACTTCGGCGGGATCAAACGGCAGCACCATCGATCGATCGGAACCAATTTCATAGCTGGTGTCAGCCCCCGCGCCCGGCCGCGCTGCGTCGTTGACCCCGGCCACACGTCCAAAGCACGGCACTGATTTGAAGGTAAAAGACGTCAGAGTAGCGGGGCGGCCGGCGCTGACCTTGATATGAATACTGTCGCTTGGGCAGCGATAGTAGTCGGTTACAACGCTGGCGGGTCCTGCTTCGGTATGCGCTCCGAGGTTGGTGGGAGCCTGGTCCATCGATTTTTTGCGTAGGAGCGCGAGGACTACTTTAGCAGAGGTAGAAGCGCGGCTGCAGCTTCTTTCCAGTTGGCAGAAGTGACGTTAGTGCCAGATCGCCCACCAGTTTCCACTGCAATCGGCTGAGACGCCATCCCAGGGCACGGCAAGGTCAAAGCCAACATCGAAGTGCAAAGGCCCGGAGGGGCCGACGTGGCGGCCCTGCATTATGGCCAGCGCAGGCTGCTGCGGCACAAACAGCGTATTAGGCGCCTGGCCGATTGGCTGGTTGAAGGTAACGCCTGTGGACGTGGTCACGCTGATGGCGCCTTGAAGGAAGAGCCGCCCGGGAATGCCGGCCGTGACCACATATAAGCTGAAGCCGATGGTGTCGCCTGAAGGCAGCTTCACTACCTCCGGCACGCCCGGAGCAACCTGCCACATTCCCGGTGGAGGGGCAGCCGGCGGCGCCGTCCAATCACCAGGGTTCAGAGCGGTGAAGAACAGGCGCAGGTCGCCTCCACAGTTTCCCGGTGCCGCACCATAACGCACTGTATAGAGAAGCTTCATGGCGAGGTGCACCTATGGCGTGCGGACCTCCACGATGCTCATGTTATAGCGGTCGGTGGTGGGAGCGGTGTCATTGATCGTGACGGTCGTGCCGCTCAGCGGAGTCGTGGCAGCCTGCATCTGCACCCAGTAAGTGTCGCCCGTAGGCGTAAGGAACTGGTGAACGATAGTCTGGCCGCCGCCAGGCGTGCGCGCAATCGCGTTGTCGAAGTCGTTGCCCACTCCGAACACCCATGAGTTATTGCGCGTCGTCACCAGCGACGCCGTGGGCGCGCCTTTGGCCGAGTTGCCGCTTCCCGTCGCGCCAACCGCGTTCGGCAGCGTTCCCTGGGTCGTATCCACGCCGGTAAAGCTCAGGATGGTGATCGAGCACACCACGCTCTGCGACAAAGTTGCCGTGACGGTGGCATTGCTCACCGCAGCCGCCGAGAACGCCGCCCAGATTTCAGCCGAACCGCTCTGCGTGTTGGTGCGCTTCACCAGTGACCAGGTGAGGCCGCCGCCGGCCACAGCCGTCACGGTGGTGTTCGTGCCCTTCAGGTAATCCGTTGCCACAAAAGCCAGCAACAACTCATTGCCCGCCTTGGTGGTGAACGCAGGGCTGGCAATCGTTGACTTTGCGGTCGAGCCGTCCGTGGAAGCGTTCACATCCATGGCAAGGCCCGGACTATTTGACGTAGCGGTGAAATTAACCGACGCCGCGTTCGCATTGCTGATCGTGACGTTCTGGCTCGCCGGGTTGACCGTGTACCCTGACTTGGTCGGCGTCACGGTGTAGCTGCCATTGGCCAGGTTGCTGAAGGAGTAATTGCCAGACGAATCGGCAGTGGTCGAGGCCGTCGCCGCTCCGCTCAGCGCCACTGAAGCACCGGAGCCGTTGCTGATCGTCCCGGAGATGCTCCAGGTTTGAACGCTGGCGGTGAAGTTCACGGCGCCCACGTTTGCGCCGGCGATGCTCACACTCTGCGATGCCGGCGAGAACACAAAGCCGGTATTTGAAGGCGTCACCGTGTATGAGCCGTTCGCCAGGTTGGCGATGGTGTAGTTGCCCGAACCGTCAGCGTTCACGGCCCCGGAACTTGTGCCGCTGTACGCCACTCTTGCGTTGGCCCCGCCCGCACCGCTCAGGGTTCCCGTGATGGTGCAGGGACAGGCATTCGGAGCGAGCGTGATGCTGAGGTTCCGAGTGGCAGATTGCGGCGTCACCGCCGAATCCTGCGCCTGCACTGTGAAGCTGAAGGTTCCCGCAACCGTGGGCGTGCCGGTGATTGAACCGCTGCCCGAGAGCGACAAGCCTGCCGGCAACGTGGTTCCGTTCGCCAGTGACCACGCCAGCGGCGGCGTGCCGCCGGTCGCGTTCAGCGTCGCCGAGTAGGCCACGTTTTGCGTGCCGTTAGCAAGCGCACTGGTCGTAATAGTCAGCGTTGCCGGCTGCACCGTCAGCAGAGTGGATCCCGAGATGCTTCCCTGCGTCGCCGTGATCGTTGCCGAGCCGCCTGCAACGCCGGTGGCTACACCTGCGCTCGTGATCGTCGCGACCGCGGTGTTGGCCGAAGCCCACGCCACCTGGCTGGTGATGTTCTGCGTGCTGCCGTCACTGTAAGTGCCGGTCGCGGTGAAGGCCTGGGTGGCTCCGGCCCCAATCGTCGGATTGCCCGGCGTCACGGCAATCGACGAGAGGCTCGCTGAAGGCTCGAACACCACGTCAACCCAGTAATTCGACCCATTGAAGCCGCTGCTGGGGAATGTGCTGCTCGCACCGTACGCGAACACGCCGTCGGCGCCGCTTATGCCGTCCTGCAGCGCGTGCAACGGCGAGTTATCAACTCCGGCAGTGGTGAAGTAGTTCTGGTCGTCTGAGTAATGGCCGATCGTGGAGTGATACGACGCCACGTAAACCGTGCCCGGCGTAATCGCGACCGGCGAAGAGAAATTCACCTGCTGCCAGCCCGAAGCCGTCTCATTCGAGAAGGTCGCAGTCGCCAGCAAGCTTCCGCCCGCTGACCACAGATTGCCGATGTGAGTCCCGGTGTTCCCCGCGCTCTTGTAGAAGCGGACGCCGGAAATGGTTCCGCTAATGTCTGACTTGAATTTGAACCCGAGCTCCACTGCGCTGTCAGCGCCTGCGTCTGCCACCGTGGGCGTGGCCGTGGCCGCCCACACCGTGTAGAACGCCGGCGGGCTGGCAATGCTGATGCTGAACGATTTTGTGACGGTCTGAACCGGGCTGCCACCATCGCTCACCTGGAGGGTGAAGCCGAAGGTGCCGGCCAGGGTGGGGCTGCCGCTGATCTGGCCGCTCGATGCGGCAAGGGTCAAGCCCGGCGGCAACGTCGTTCCATTGGCCAGCGACCAGGTGTAGGGCGCAGTTCCGCCGGTGGCGACCACCGCGGCAGAGTAGGGCTGGTTTTGTGTTCCGTTTGCGAACGATGAAGTCGTAATCACCAGCGGAGTGGCCTGGACGGTCATAACCGTGCTGCCGCTGACCGTGCCTTCCGTCGCCGAAATGGTGGTCATACCGCCAGCAATCGCGCTGGCAAAGCCGGCCGAGTTGATCGAAGCCACCGCCGAGTTCGAGGATGCCCACGTGACCTGCGAAGTTATGTCCTGCGTGCTGCCGTTGCTATATGTGCCGGTCGCCGCGAACTGCTGCGTCGCTCCCGAGGCAATCGACGGCGAGGCCGGAGTCACACTGATCGAACTCAGCGTCAGCGCAGTGAAGTTGACGCCGGTCGCGCTCGAACCGCTGAGCGTCACCACCTGCGACCGCGGGCTGAACAGCAGCCCCGCCTTGCTGGGCGTGACGGTGTATGTGCCGTTCGCGAGGCCGCTGAAAGAGTAATTGCCCAAGCCATCAGCAATGGTGCTGGCGGTTGCGCCGCCGCTTAAGGCCAGCGTCGCGCCCGAACCCGCAGACGCTGGAGTTACGGTTCCGGAGATGGCCAGCGCGCCCGCCGCTCCCGGCAACACCTCAACAATGCTGAGGTTGTACCGGTCTGTCGTGGGAGACGTATCGTTGATCGTGACCTTGGTGCCCAGCGTCGGCGTGGCGGCGCTTTGCATCTGCATCCAGAATGTGTCGCCGCTGGATGAAAGGTCCTGGTGGATCATCGTCTGGTTCGGTCCAAGGACCCTGGTGACGGCGTTGTCCCAGTCATTTCCTACGCCGAGAACAAGAGAGTTATTGCGGGTGGTGGTCAACGACGCCGTGGGCGCGCCGGAGCCTGCATTGCCCGTTCCGAGCGCACCGATGGCGCCTGAACCGTTTGTGCCTGATGTGTCCACACCGGCGAAGCTCATGACCAGCATGGAAGCGGTCACGCTCTGCGACAGGTTCGCGGTCACCGTAATGTTCGTCAGCGGAGTGGCGGCAAACGCGCGCCAGATTTCCGCGGTTCCTAATTGCGTGTTGGTGCGCTGCACCAGCGCCCAGGTCAAGCCGGCGCCGCTGATGCTCGCGACCGTCATGTTCCCTGACGATGACGAATCCGTTGCCACGAACGCAAGCAGCAGCTCATTGCCTAAAGATGTGGAGAACGCGCCGCTGGTGATGCTGGTGGCGTTCGATTGGTCCTTTGCGACGGACGCGTCCACAGCAATGCTGCCGGCAGGCGGCGGCAAGACTGCTTTCACCGTGAGCGATTGCGTCAGCGTGCCGGCGTTGGTCGCCGAAATCGTGACCGCAACGGGCAGCGGCACAACCGAGGTCGTCACCGTAAACGTCGTGCTGAACTGGCCTGCCGGCACCGTGACACTGGCCGGCACGCTGGCAACCGTTGGACTCGAACTGGAAAGCGTCACCACCACGCCCCCTGCCGCGGCGGGCTGGCCGAGCGTCACGGTGCCTTGCAGCGGGTTGCCGCCTGAAACGCTGTTCGACTGCAACGTTAACCCGGTGAGCTTCTGCGATGAGGTTTCTGCCTCGATCGCAACACCCGCGGAAGGAATCTCCAGGTTGGCGCTGTCATCGGTGGCGCGGCTCAACAGCGTCACGTTCCCGGATGCAGCAGGCGTCCACGAATAGCTCCAGCTCTCGCGTCCGCTGGCCGGGTGCCAGGTGGCGCCGCCGTCGGTCGAGACTTCCACGCCGCCGACAACTCCTCCGCCTGAATCTGCGGCAGTTCCGGAAATCGTGACGGCAGTGCCGATGGTCAGCGCCGCGCCTGCCACCGGCGAAGTGATATGCGACACCGGCGGCGTCACGTCCGTTGATTGCACGGCCGGCAACAGCCCTGTTTGCAGCGTGGCGGGCTGCACCCCCATATCGGCGAACAGGTTGACCGTCGCCTGCTGCATGTTGGCGTCAGCCGTGTTGATGCTTGAATTATCGTGATCTGAATCCAGGCCCCACGCCCATTGCACCGTGCCGGCGCCGAACACCAGCCCCAGGCCTGCCTGGCTCGGCTGCCCCACGTTCTGGTAATAGCGGTAGAGCGTCGCGTGGTGAGTTGCCGTTCCCGCCCCATACGTGCCGCCCTGGTCCAGCAGGTAGTCAGTCGTCAGGGTGTAAGTGGCCGTCGCCAGGTCAAACAGCCCAGCCGGGCGAAAGCCGTTGTCCTGGTCAACGTCCCATTCATACCCGAGCGTTCCTGCCGGCAGGGTCCAGGTTTGGCCGCTGGTCTGGCCGGCGATGGCAGTATTGCGCCAGAAACGCATTTTGCCGTCGGCCGCCGGAACTTTGATCGACAGATGGTCATTGTCGGTGCCCGGGCCGTTGACCCGGAAAAAAGTGCCGTTCAGCGAGTTCTCAGGGCGGCCGCCGTCTGCGGGCGGGCTGAACGTCGGGTCACGCCAGGTGCCGGTCCAGGTCGGAGGATCTAACGGATCGAGCTGCGCTTCGGCAAGCGTCTCCTTGTAGCACACCAGGGTGCGGTAAGGAGTGTTGCTGCCGTCAATGCTGGTCTCCCAACGTGTTTTCCAGAAGCCTTCATTGCCGCTGAAAAACGCCAGGTTTACGCCCGCGGCACGCGCTGCCTCCACACTGGCGCGCTTGTCCTTGGACCAATATTCATCATGGCCGACGGACAGGAAGATCTTATGGTTTGCGATTACCGCGCCATTGCGTGCCGCATCGACGCTGGTGAAGTAGCTTACGTCGTAGCCGTTGGCCTCCAGCCACCGGATCATCGGGTACTCGGCGTTATAAATCCACGTCCACGTTTCCAGCGATGCCGTGTTGAATGGCCGGTTGTAGCTGACCTTGTATGCGCGGTTCGACAGGTTGAATGTGGTATCGCCGTACAGGCTGTGCCCGCCCGCGATGTTGTAGGCCTGCCAGGTTTCGTCGGAAGTCTGGAAAAGGACGTCAGAATGGCTGGTGTCATCACGAACGATGAAAAAGACCTGGCTGCCGCCGCCGGTATCAGAGCGCATCAGGTTTGCGAAGTAAAGGCCGGAGACGGCCGTCGTCGGAACCGTCCACGAAGCTGAAACCGCCCAGTTCCCGCAGTCGTACAACAACGTCGCCGGCACCGTGAGGCATGCAGGCTGGGTTTGCGGCAGGTTGACCGAGGGATGGATCGACGTAATGAGCCGTGCGCCATTCCCCTGGTAGTAGCCCATGCGATAAATGTCGAGGCGATAGGCCGTAGCCGGCGTGCTGATCTTGAAGTTGACCGTCTGCCCCGGAGTTGCGCTGATATCGGTGGTAAAGCCCTGGATCGTGGAGTCGCCAGTTTCGCTGATGCGCCAGGTCGCTTCCGGTGTTCCGGTCAGGCAGTTTTCTGCCTCAATGCGATTGGCCGGAGTGCCGGGCGGGCAGGCAGCATGAGCGGCTTTTGGAAGGAGAAGCGAAAGAATGAGGAACAGCAGCGTCTGAAGGGTTCTGCGCGTCACTGAGGCGGCACCGAGGCGGGCTTGCATTCTTTTCGTTCTCCTCACAGCACGAACCAGCAGAGCTTTGCTTAATCGCCGCTCGAAGCGGACGGCTTATCACTGAAAAGCCAGGCGGCGCCTTTCGCCACCTAACATGCGGTGGCGACGCCTTTGCTGGATTGAAAAAGGAATTACCTGAGAAACCTGGGACGTCAGAATGCAATCGCCTAACCCTCAGGCAAGGGTTGGGTCAGCAGGTGTATATGGCTGAATCTGAGAGGGATGTACGTGCAACCGAGAACCAAGGCTCAGGCTGAACCACGGCTCAGGTGCAAATGTCTGCACAATCGGCGGAAAGCAATTGCCCTGCCGCTGAGATCATTTTTATTGCAGAACAACGGGGCCGGAGATCAGCCCTAACTTCACCGGCCCATAATGCTGGCCCCTTGCGGATGCAGGTGCCGCCTGGCGGTGCCCAGTTCAAGGCTTTCTTTCATGAGGCGGCGCATCTTCCAAAGCTCCCACGCCTGCGCCAGCCGACGATGCACAAAGTTGCCCCGCGATCGCCAGGAACCGTCAAGCAAGTGCACGCCCAGATCGCCGAACAGGTTCCAGTTCTCCAACTCACAGACGTTGCCAGTGGGAAACAGTACCGTCACTGACTTCGCCAGTTCAGGGTTTTCGGCAAGGGTGCGCGAGATGAGCCCGGGACCGGTGGTGTTGAGGATCAGGAACTCGTCGCGAAAAAGTGGCGGGAAGCCGCGCATCATCGGCGCCACCCAGCTTGGGTCCTGCTGCGCCTTTACGCAATTCTCAATCGCGGCCTTCAGGAAGGCATGCCCTGCGGTCGCGCCGAAGGCATAGTTGCCGATTTGCCAGTCCATGCCGTAGCGGCTGCGCAGGAAGCGGCTGAACGTCAGCCCTTCAAACGGAAACACGCAGTCGTGGCCGAGCAGGCCTGCCAGGTCTTCCGCCAGCAGCACATCAAGGTCAAAGTAAAAGCCACCCAATTTGTAAATCGCAAGATAGCGAAAGAAATCGTAGCGTTGAATGCGAAACGGGAACCCGGCGAATATCTGCCGGTATTGAGGGAAATTCTCGTCGATGAAGCGTTCGACGCCGGCATTGTCGAAAAAAATGTATTCGTAGTCGGGGTTGAGCAGGGCGAGGCTGCGCATGGCCGCGCGATTGCGAAGCGGCTGGCGAAGCTGCTTGCCAGTCTGAATGATCCGTTTGGGAATTCCGCTCATTGCATCGCCTCGGCTGACCACTGGCGCGCGCTGCGCAGCTTCGCAAACGCCCGATCATAGGCCGCCAGCAAGTGTTCTATCGAGTACTGCCAAGCCAGCTCAGTCTGCACCCTGCGCCGGCCGAACTCACCCATCTGCTGGCGTTCTTCGGGATGATCGAGCAGCCATGCGATCTTGGCGGCAAAATCCTCAACCGGATTTGAAGGCGAAGCATACAGCGAAGCCTGCTGCGCGCTGAACCTGCCTTCGCGCGCTTCGAACTGCACAATCGGCTTGCCCAGCGCCATGTATTCCATGATCTTAATCATGGTTGACATGTCGTTCATCTCGCAGGGCCGGTCAGGATTTACGCACACATCAGCCGTCGAAAGGATCCTGAGCAAGTCCTGGTCTGAAACGCGACCGGTGAACTCGACCACATCCTGCAGCTTCATGTCTCTTGCCATCTGACGCAGGCCCGGTAAACCGGGACCTCCGCCGACGCAGATGAAGCGCACATCATTGCGGCCGCTCTTCACAAAATGCTCGGCCACCTGCAACAGGATGTCGAGCCCTTCCTGGATGCTCATCGTGCCAACATAGCCCACCAGAAACCGACGGCCCTGCTTCAGCTCCGCGTCCGGCGTGACCGGCATGAACCAGTTGAGATCAGGCCCGTTGCGAACAACGAAGACATCCTCTGCATTGCGCTTTCCGCGCCCCAGCGCGAGCTGGCGGTAGCTGTTATTGGTGGCGATCACGACGTCGCTGCAGCGATACGTCATGCGCTCCAGCCAAACCTGCACCTTGTAGATCAGGCCCCTCTTCTCGTACTTCGACTCGTAAAGCTCAGGATTGGCATCGTGATGGTCAAAGATGTATTTCACCCCGAACAGCTTGAAGGGCCACGCGACCATGAAGATGTTGTCAGGAGGGTTGCAGCCCTGCATCACGTGGAACCCGCGCCGCATGAAGACCCACAGAGCGTAGAGAAATTCCCAAACCAGAGCGCTCCCGTATTCGATCAGGTAAGCGAGCGGGCTGTTCCCTTCCGCCGGCCTCGGATGCCGGTAGACGTGGACCCCTTCCAGCAGTTCGTGGCCTCGCTCGCAACCCTTCCCGCGCGGACAAATCACCGTTACGGAGTAGCCGGCATCGCGCAGCGCCAGCGCTTCCTTCCACACGCGCGTATCGTGCGGAACCGGCATGTTCTCTACCACAATTAGGACTTTGCGTTTCACTCTGCTTCTTCTTCCCTGCTGATCGCCTTAAACAAGCCGGCCAACGCGCTCATCATTGTGGCTTGGCCCCAGTGCAGCGTCGGCGTCTTATTCACAATCATGCGGTTATACCGCCGGTAATAAAAATAGCCGCTGCGGTCCTGCATGTTGGCGATCGTCCACTGCGCTACTTTCATCGCCAGAGCGAGGGCCGACGGGTCGCGGTCCTGGAAAAACACCAACGTGTCGATGGCCTGCGAACAGCACTGGATATCGAGCGGCAAGGTCTTAACGTCGTAGTAGCGAGGGGTGCCGTCGGGCAGGAAGAACGTCTTCTTCCAGTGATCGTAGCCGCGCTGCATTGCCGGTTCAAATTGCGTGTCTCCGGTGGCCTCGGCGTACTGCTTAAAGCAGTCAAGCACGTATGCGGTATGGAAGTTGTCAACCCAGTGCAGGTTCCGCGGCTCGCCGTAATACCAGGAACCATCGGCGCGCTGGTATTTTGCGGTGTAGCGCATCGCTTTTTGCGCCAGCGCCAGGCACTCGGTGCGCCGGGTGTAGGCGGCAGTTCGCGCCAGCAGGCTTGCGCCCAGCGTGCTTGAATTGTGCACCATCTTGTTAGGAGCGATAACGTGCGCGGGAATATAGCCAATGCACACCGAATCGCCGTCCGGGAACTGCTCCAGATCACGCAGGATATGCGTGCACGCGCCGTCGGCAACTTCTAAGTACGGCACCTCGCCGAAATGCTCATAGGCATCGAGAAAGGCGTGGCCAATCAGCGAGGTCCACACAACCGTAGGGACGCCTTTGGGCAGGTAGAAGCTGCGCGATTGATAATCGAAGTGGTTGCCCCAGCATGCGCCGCTGTATCCGGCGGCCTGGTGCTCAATCAGCCACTCGAGCGCCCACTTGGCCTTCTCAGCCCAGATCGGCTCGCCCGTTACGGCGTGCAGCCGAATGAAGCCACGCGCCAAAAACCCCATGCCTTTCGTTGAGTAGCTTTGAGCAATGCCGACCAGCGGCCGCACGTTGAGCGGAAACCTGCGCACGCCCTGCTGCAGGACCGTTTGCAATAATGAATTTCCAAAGGTCAACGGCCGGAGATAGCGAGCGTTCAGGCCATCGAAGGTGTCATAACCTTTGTAGTCGTGCCGCTCAAGCCATCGGAACAGCCGCTGAATCGACTCAAGGATCTGCTCTCTGTCCTTTTCCATAGCCACAGCGGCCCTCACGTTACCAACAAATACCGTCATACTTGCTTTCCTGTTTCATGTTGTTGCCGATCCTGACAAAATCCACGACCACCTGGCCATTCTTCAAGCGATCAGGCACGCTGCGGAATTCGGGGTCCTGGTTGCCGATCACGATGGTCTGGCTGTGGTCCAGCACTGCGTCAATCTCATTGACCATGAGCTTTGAAATATGCGGGATGCGGTTGAGCACGTAGTCGCGATTGGCGCCGACCAGCGTGGCCAGGTTGACGTTCTTGTCGTACAGCTTGAGATCGAAGCCTTTGCCGATGAGCCGCTCAATGACTTCAATCATGGGGCTTTCACGCAGGTCATCGGTGCCGGCTTTGAAGCTGAACCCCAGCACGCCGACGCGGCGGTGACCTTTTTTCATCACCATTTCTAACCCGCGGGCCACCTGCATCTCGTTGCTCGGCAGGATCGACGACAGGATGGGCAATTGCAGATCGTGGGTCTTGGCCTGGTAGGTAAGGGCGCGCAAGTCTTTGGGAAGGCATGAGCCGCCGAAGGCGAAGCCGGGCTTCAGGTATGCCGGCGAAATATTCAGCTTGCGGTCCTGGCAAAAAATATCCATCACCTGGTGCGCATCCACCCCCACCGCCTTCGCCAGGTTACCCATCTCGTTGGCGAAGCCGATTTTCAGCGCATGCCAGCAGTTGTCGATGTACTTCACCATCTCGGCAATTTCCAGCGAAGTGCGAATCAGCGGAGCTTCAAGCTTGCGGTAGAGCTCAACCAGGACGTCGCCGCTGCTCTGGTCGAATTCGCCAATCACCGTCTTGGGCGGCGCGTTGAAATCGCGCACCGCGGTTCCCTCGCGCAGAAACTCAGGGTTATTGCACACGCCAAAATCCCGCCCCGCCTTCTTGCCTGAGCGCTCTTCCAGCACCGGGATGACGATGTTGCGCATCGTGCCCGGCAGGATTGTGCTGCGGATTACGACCAGGTGCCGCCCCGGCTTGTACTGCAGCGCCCGCCCAATGTCTTCGCAGACGTGGCGGATGTAGCGCAGGTCAAGATTGCCGTTCGGCTGGCTGGGCGTGCCCACGCAAACAAAACTCACATCCGTGCTCTCCACCGCTTCTGACGAATCACGCGTCGCGCGCAGCCGTCCGGCAGCCACGTTGGACGACATGATCTCCTCGGTTTCAGCCTCGATGATTGGGCTATGACCTTCATTGATCAGGTTGACTTTGGTTGAGACCGGATCGACGCCAACGACTTCGTGCCCTTGATCGGCAAAGCACGCCGCCGTCACCGCACCCACGTATCCCAATCCAAAAATGCTGATCTTCAATGTTTTTCGTCCTTCGCTTTCTTAGTTGGCTGGCCGGCAGTAAAACGCCCGACCGCCGGGTAAGAGGCGCATCCCCGGCAACCGCTGCGGGCCGCTAATCAATCCAGGCTTCGAGGGTAACTGACTGCTTACGTGGCAATCGCAGTGCCATTCCTCACGACCGAAGATTAAGAACCCATCCTATATTGCTGATTCCATGATGCTTACAATGGTGGGCAAAAGAAAGAAACGCCTCGGGCCCGCAGCGACACGCCCGGTGCGCAAATTTTTGCACACCGGCACAATGCAAATTCTTTCGCACTTGGGGCAGCGCTGTAAACAGACACCGAACAAAAAAACGCAGGCGAGCTTTTCGGCTTCGCCTGCGTCAGTTGCTTCGATCCGGGTGGCTTAGTGGACGACCACTTTGACGCCCGTAGGCGCCGCAGGGCCGCTCCCAGTGCCTCCGCCGCCATAGCAGGTGTTGGCGTTGAAGGTCAGCGGGCCGCCCGCGCCGCCTTCCGTGCCCTTCATCACGTTCAGGTAGCAATTCTGGGCGGGGATAAGGTTGGCATGACCATTGCCTCCCGGTGCGCCGGTGATGTCGGGTCCAATCGCCGGATACGCAAGCGTGCCCCACCAGGACGGCTTCGACGAAAGGTAGAACGACGGCGGCAGGGTCGCCGTGCAAGTCGAAGACGCCCCGTTCGAATCGCAGTTGGTGGTGGTGTTGGAATACGTGTAGACGTTGTACAACAACGCGGTCTTCCACGGATTCGTGCTGTCGATGCCCGGGCCGGTGCCGTCGTCACTGCTCTCACCGTAGCCGAACGTCATGTTGTAGTTGGTTGTGTCGTAAATGCGGTTTGCCGGCGACAGCAAGATGGCAACGTGAGACGTGCTGTTGCCGTATGCCGTCAGGTTCTGCTGGTTTGCGCTTCCGGCAATGTCACCGACGAAGTTGAAATAGGTGGAGAGAGCGCCAATCTGCTCCGCCCGCGAGGCCTGGAATGGCCACCAGCCGCTGGTTCCCGAGCAATTGATGGTGCCGCGGCCGCTGGTCGGATTGCAGGCCCTTGTGGTTCCTTCAAACCAGTTGCGGAAGGTGGTGTTGTGGCTCGATGAGCCCCACACCTGGTCGGCGTAGATCTGGTCGGCAACGTTGCCTTCGACCAGGTTGAACTGGGGGTGGGCGCCGTGCATCGAGATGCCGCCAATCACGAAATTGGTTGAGCCGGCATCAAACTCGCCCTCAGTGTAGTTGTAAGCCACCACGTTGCCCGCCGCGCCCCAGTTCAGCATGAGCGAAACATGAGCGCGCTCAACGATGTTGTTCTCAACCAGCGACGCGCTGGTCTTATCGACAATGAAAACGTCAGAATCGGTCGATCCCGGCGAGTGATTGAAGGCATTCGAGAAGTAGCTGTCGCGGATTTCGTCGTGATAGCCCCAATGCACCTGCACAAAGTCGCCGTCGGTGTAGTTCACCTCGACACCCTTGATCCAGCAGTAGGCGCACCCGCCCATGTAAAAGCCGGCGGTGTAGCCGGTGTTGTTCTCCATGACCTGCAGGTTTTCAACGCCCGCATAGACGGCGCTCGCCGAAAAATAGGTGGCCAGCGGGGTGTGCGAATAGGCGCTGTAAAGCGCCGGAGTGAAGCTGACGCTGTTGCCGCTCACCGCCGTTACCTGCACGATTTGGCCGCGGGCGCGAGCGCCGTTCCAGTAGCCGTCGCACCAGGTGCAGGAGCCTTCGCCGCCGTTGATCGTGACAAATGACGAATCGTTCAGCTCCGTCACCATGATGTACTTGCCGATGGAGATGCCGGAGGCGTTGCTCACCGTGATGTTCTGCGATCCCGCCGTCGCCCCGCCCGTAATGGAAACCGAGTTGTTGACGTCAGTCGTCGTCACGCCGCCCGTCCCTAATTGCACAGGTGCGTTGGCGCTGCCTTTTGCGTTCAGGATCGTCTGGTCAGCGCCCGAGCCGCGCAGCGTCACATTGGAGGGAACGGAGAGCGAAGAACTGATCAGGAAGGTGCCCGGGCCGAGCGATACAGCCTGCCCGGCGGAACATGCTTTCAGGGCGTTCTGAATGGTGGTGGTGCAATCGGCGCTGCCATTGCTGCAGGCTGAGGCGGCCACGGTAGCACAGATTGTGGTGCGAGGCGGAATGCCACCGACACCGGCGCCTGACCAGTTAATGGCGCGCGTCGGGTCCAGGATTCCGGACCACTGTTGCGCGCCGCACAACGTCGCCAGGCAGATAGGGACAAGAAGAAATGCACAACGTACGAGCTTTCTCAACTGTGACCTCCTGTCCCATTTTGGTGGGACCTTGGTGTCGCATCCGCAGTTCCCGGGGCGGGTAAAAATCCGTAAAATCCAGCACTTACCCGTTCGAGGGATGCTGCAGTCTATGCCACAACCGCGACCGGCTTCAAAACACCAACGTACAGTGTCGGGCCAGAGGAGGTGTTACGTCGATCGTGCATCGGTGGCTGTTTGCTTCAGACTTTCGGCTTAGATGTTCGCAATAGAGGCAGGCGTTGCCGTTCCTGCAGCCCAAACGAAGCGGCTGTTCCTGTTTAACAAGATAGCAGGTTACGGAAGTGCCGCGTCTTCGGCGAAACGGCGGGGGCGGCTGGCGGCGGCCAGCACCGGTTGCGGTGCGGCCTCGAGGCTTGAAACCTCCTCCGCCGGGACAGGAGCATCGATGCTGCCGGCCTCAACAGCCCGCCGCTGCTGAGTTGCTCTGGCCGCCACGATGGAAAGCAACAGGAACAGCCACATTGGGTTGTTCTCTTTAAAAGCGGCTTCGCTCATGTTGTAAATGATGGCGACCATGCAGTAGGCCAGCATCAGGACTGCTGCCTCCTGCCGCTTCACCACCAGCGCAACTGCCTTGCGATACCCGGTCAGGATGAAAGCCGCGAGCACTGCCAAGCCGAGCCAGCCGAGGTTCAAACACATCTCCAGGTAGCCGTTGTGGGCCTGGTTAGGATGCCACCAGTAAAGCTCCCAAATTTTCGCCAGGCGCGGCCCAAGCCAGAAACTTTCAAACCCCGTTCCGATAAGCGGGTTGGCGCTGTAGCGAAGCACTACGTCCCACAACTCAGTCCGGCCCGTGAGGGTGGAATCGCGCCCCAGTTCTTCAACCAGGCTGCTGGCCCCGAGAAACAGCGCGGAATAAGCAAGAAGCACCGCCGCGATTACAAAGGCATGGAGGCGCCATGGCTTGCGGCGAAACCACCGCATATTCGCGGCGATCATCAACCCGCTGCCCAGCGCGAAGCACGATTTTGAGGTGGCCGAATCGGCAATGACGAAAATCCACACGCCCATTGTGCAGACCGCCAGATGCGGCAGCATGCGCTTCCACCGCCGCGGCGTCTCCTGGAATGCGCTGAACACGCGCCACTCCGAGTACAACATCAGGAGCAAAATCACCAGCCCCAGGGTGTTCTTGCTGGTGGTGACGCCGCCGTAGGTCGGAAGCCACGTCCAGGGATTGTAGTAACGCCCGATATCGGGGTAGTACTTGATCAGCAGCACGGAGAGCGGCACCATGACGAACGCCACGCGAGAAAGCGTCTGCTTGATCGCGGCGATCCGGTCGGTTTCGCTCAGCACCACGAGGATCATGACGACATCGCCGACGGCTTTGCTCCAGCGCTTGAACGCCACGCCGGGAAACGCGGACCACATCACGCTTGCAGCGCAGAACAGGAAGAACCAGACCAGCGGCTGGTTTGCCTTCACAAGCTGCTTGACTCTTTGGCCACGCATCGCCAACACCACCAGCCCGAGCA
>JAJPJZ010000405.1 GCA_021323935.1 Terriglobia bacterium
GCGCGCGGCCGCATAAGGAATGCGCGAGTAGCCGAGCAGCATGGCGAACACCGAGGCGAAGGCGGTCCAGACGATCATGACGGTGAATACCATCGCCGCCGGCCGGCCATGCAGGCGCTCCAGGAATTCCGAGACGATGTACTTGGACCGCATCGCCTCCTGCCACGGCATCACGCCGATGATGATGGTTTCAATCGCCAGGTACCCCACCGCCACCAGCAGCACGCACAGCAGAATCGAGCGCGGAATCGTCTTCGCCGGCTCGCGCACTTCGTCGCCGATGTAGCACACGTCGTAATAGCCCATGTAGTCGTACATCGCGATCAGCATGGCGTTGCCGAGCCCGGCCACAAAGCCCATGCGCAGGCTGAAGGCGCCCGGCGGAAACGTGAACGCGCGCGCCGCGCTGAAGTGCGGCAGGCCGAGCACGATGATGCCCACCATGGTCGCCACCGTGCCCAGCCACAGCGCCACCGTGATCCTGCCCACCGCCTGGATCTTGCGATACAGCGCGAACACTGCCACCACGCCTACACCGGCGCCGATCAACTTCTGCTGCATCGCCGTGAGCCCGGGCGCCAGGTAGCTGCAATACCGGCTGAAGCCGATGAGGCCGGTGCCAATCTCCAGCGGCCCGCTGAAAATGAATTGCCAGATAAAAAGGAAGGCCATCAGCCTTCCCCAGCGCTCGTGCCCGTAGGCCTCGCGCAAATACGTGTAGCTGCCGCCCGAGCCGGGCCATCTCGCGCCCAGCTCAGCCCACACCATGCCGTCGCACATGGCAATCACGGCGCCGGCCGCCCAGCCCACCACCGCCTGCGGCCCGCCCATCGCGGCCAGCATCAGCGGGATCGTGATGAACGGCCCCACGCCCACCACGTTGCTCATGTTCAGCGCGGTTGCCCGCAACAGCCCGAAGCCGCGGGCCAGGCCGGCATCGCTTGCCGGCGATGCGTTCTCGCCCGCTGCTGGTCGCAGGTCGCTCACGCAAATGTTTTACACGCCCGCTGCTCGTGCGTGACAAACTGCCCTGCGAATATCGGTTCCCGGCGGCGCCGGGCTGCGTCGCACGCCTTCCAGTCGCCGCGCAAAAAACGCCGCCTTAACCGCGTGCCTTTTGCGATACGCTGCGAAATGCTTTGGGCCGGCAGTGAACCAAATAATGTGCAGCTCTCCATTGACATAGCCGCTTTCGGCTCCTAGCATTGCTTGATTTAATTTTGCAGTCTTCCAGCTTTAAACAAGATGGTGCGCTCCGCCTCGGCGCCCAGATGATGGCCTGCTCTGCAGGATGCGGTTTAACCCTATGTGGAGGAACTATGCGGTTGAAGCTCGTAACGTCATGTCTTATCACCATCCTGATGTGCTGCCTCGGCGCCTTTGCCCAGCAAAATACAGGTGACATCTCCGGCACAGTAAGAGACCAAAGCGGCGCGGTCGTTCCCAATGCCACCGTCACGCTGACCGATACCGACAAGGGCGTGGTCGTGCGCACGGTCCACTCCAGTGACGCCGGCAATTTTTCATTCCCGCAGCTCACCATCGGGCACTACTCGATTACGGTGGAAGCGTCCAATTTCCAAAAATTTGTGCAGACCGGCATCGTCTTGAACGTCAATGACAAGCTGACGTTCTTCCCCACCCTGCAGGTGGGCGCCTCGAGCGAGCAAGTGACGGTCGAAGCCGCGGCGCAGCAGGTTGACGAGCAGGACGCCACCGCTTCAGGCGTAGTCAGCGGCACCCAGGTGCGCGAGATCACCACCAACAACCGCGTGTGGGAGCAGCTCATGACGCTGGTCCCCGGCGTCAGCGACAGCAACAACGCCGATCAATACTATGTGGGCGCAACCAACCCCTTCGGCGGCTCTTCCACTAATACGCTGGGCTTCCAGGTCAATGGCGGCCGCCGCGAAGAAAACAACTTCCTGGTCGATGGCATGGACAACGTCGATCGCGGCTCGAACCTGACCCTGCTATCCTTCCCCAGCATCGATGCCATCAGCGAATTCCGCATCGTTCGCGGGGTTTACGATCCTGAACTCGGCCGCAGCGCCGGCGCGCAGGTCAACGTGGTCACCCGCTCGGGCACCAGCGCCTTCCACGGCGGCGTTTACGAATTTTTCCGCAACGACTACCTGAACGCGAACCAGTATTTCAACAATGCCTCCAAGGTCGCGCGTCCCCGGCTTCGCTATAACGATTTCGGCGGCACCTTCGGCGGCCCCATTCCGATTCCCGGCATCCGCAAGAACACGTTCTTCTTCGTTTCTGAGGAAGCCCGCCGGGTCATCACCTACAGCACCGCCACGGCGGTTGCGCCTACGCCCGGCATGCTGACCGGCTCTTTCCTGCATCCGGTGTGTACCGCGTGGGTTGATAACGGCTCCATCGGCTCCTGCACCGCCTACGGCACGCAGATCACCAACATCAACCCCATCGCCCAGGCCTACATCAAGGACATTTACTCCAAGTTCCCCGCCATCAACTCGGGGACCTTCAACATCGTTTCGAACCTGCGCAACCTGAACAACTTCCGCGAAGACATGGTGCGGGTTGACCACAACTTCGGCACCAAGCTGTCGGTGTACGGCAAGTACCAGCGCGACAGCATTCCCACCACCGAAGCCGGCGGCCTGTTTACCGGCTACCCGATTAACAACATCGCGACTACGTCAACCAATTCGCCCGGCCACCAGTACACCGCGCACGTCACCGCGACGCTTACGCCCACGCTGCTGATTGATGGCGCTTACGGCTACTCTTACGGCGCAATTTTGAGCACCGTGATCGGCGCTGAGAACCTCACCGCCGCGACCGACGTGGCTTCGGCCTTCGGCAGCGGTGTTCTGCCCTTCGCCAACCCGCTCGGCCGCGTTCCTACGGTTGGAATCAGCGGCGGCACCGGCGTTTCGGCATTCGGTCCCTACAACGACTACAACCGCAACCAGACGGTGTTCGGCAACCTGACAAAGGTCTTCGGGTCGCACACCGCCAAGTTCGGCGGCATCTTCTACCACTACAACAAGCACGAGAACCAGCTCACCGGTTCGCCCAACGGTTCGTTCAGCTTTGCCGGAACCAACGCGCCCAGCGCCACCACTGCGGGCGGAACAGTCTGCGGCAACGCCGGCCAGGCAGCCTGCCCCAGCACGTTTGAGCAGGCCTGGGCAAACTTCCTGTTAGGCAACGCCGGCGGGTTTTCGCAGGCAAACTTTGACGTAACGGCAAACATTTTTGACAACCAGATTGAGTGGTACGGCCAGGACACCTGGCGCGTAAAGCCGAACTTCACGCTGACGTACGGCGGCCGCTGGTCATTCTTCCGCCAGCCCACCGACGCCAGCGGGCCGAACGGCACCAGCCGGTTGAGCAACTTCGATCCGGCGGTTTACGACCCGACCAAGGCGCCCTGCATCCTTTCAAGCCCCACCGGCAACCTCGACGTGAAGCTGACCAACGGCATTCCCACCTCGAGCGCCTGCAACCCCAACTACACCCCGCTGAACGGCTTTATCTTCGCCAATCCTCCGGGAGTTGGCGGCAATCCCAGCTATAACGGCTTTGTGGGAATCAAGTCGCCGTTCGGCAGCAAGGTGGGCAAGGAGTTTAACCGCGCCATCGCGCCGCGCATCGGCATGGCGTGGGACCCGTTCAGCGACGGCAAGACGTCAGTCCGGCTGGGCTACGGCATGTTCTACGATAACGGCCTCGAGTTCGGTAACCCTGAACTGGCGGTCGGCCTGAACCCCGGTTTCGTCACCAACCTGAACTTCTCGAACGTCACCTTCTCAGCTCCCACCGGAGCGACGACCACCGTGACCAGCACGGCTGCACCCACGGTGCGTGACAGCCTGCCCATTAACTACAAATCGCCTTACAGCCAGCAGTGGAGCCTCGACATCCAGCGCCAGTTCGCCCATAGCTGGATGATCGACCTCGGCTACTACGGCAACAACGGCATTCACCTGCCTGGCTATATTGACACCAACGCTCCGCTGCCCGACGCCTGGCTGAATTGCGCCGCGCCCAAGTCATGCAAGAGCGGGCCCAACACCATCCAGTTCGCAGCCGCCACTTCCGGCAGCGGTTCCACCGCCATCACCGGCGGCGGCTCGGCCTGCAACGGGCTGCCTTGCATCACCAGCAACAACACCAACTATTTGAACGTGCTCCGGCCCTACGTGGGCTATTCCGACTTTTTCGATTTCGAAGACATTTACACTTCGAACTACAACGGCTTCCAGGCACAGGTGCAAAAACGCTTTGCCGGCAGCTCACTCATCAACGTTGCTTACACCTGGTCACACGGCCTGACCACCGACCAGGCTGATCGCAGCACCGGCCAGGTGATTCCGCAAAGCTACACTGCGATTTTCCCCAACAACTACGGCCCCAACGTCGCCGATCGCCGCCACGTGCTGACCGCCAACTTCGTATGGGAGATTCCGTTCCTGCGCGCGCAGCATGGCTTGGTCGGTCACGTTCTCGGCGGCTGGGAAATCAGCGGCGTGCAGACCTTCCAGACCGGCCTGCCGCTTACCCCGTTCGTCAGCGGGTCAAACGTGGTGGATACGGCGGGTCTCGGCTGCATCAACGACACCGTTTGCGGCCAGCGACCTGACCAGGTTGCGGCGCCTTCAAACATCGGCACCTTTGCTTCCTGGTATAACCCGGCTGCCTTCCAGGTCTATGGCACCTGCTCACGCTGCGTGCCTTACACCGGCCAGACCAACATTCCGACCGCCCAACCGGGCGCCACGCGCGGCCCGGGCTTCTGGCGCACGGATCTCGGCGCGTTCAAGAACATCAAGTTCAGCGAGCGATTCACCGGCCAGTTGCGGCTGGAAACCTTCAACACCTTTAACCACACCAATCCCATCGCTCCCGGCAGCGGCGGCTCGTCGAACAACTTCACCAGCACCGTCTTTAACCAGGTGCTGCTGGCGCGCGATCCTCGCCTGCTGCAGTTGGGAATCAAGCTGAACTTCTAATTGCCTTCGCTATCAGGCCCTCTCTTCGGAGAGGGCCTTTTTATTGCTCCCCGTTCTGCGCCGAGGGGCAGTGGCAGATTCGCCTCACCCGCCCAACTCTCCACACATCGGCCTGGTTTTCCGATTTATTCAGCGTTGACGCGGCGGCGCATTGTTCCTAAATTCAAGATGCGCGAAGGGATCAGCCTCAAGCGAATGGATGGCGAAACATGGCGGATTGCCTGGCGCTGAACCGTCGCCGCAGCGTCCCCAAGTTTTGCACAAGAATGTACAATAGATAGTACCTGGGTCTTGACAGCCGCAACATACGGACGTAATTTGCAGAAACCGCTGCTTCAAGGCCCCTGAATGCCGGGGCCGGTCTGCAGCAAACAGCAAGCAAGCCTGGTGGAAATGCGGCAGAGGTGACCTCATTCCCCGGGCCGGGCCACGCGGTGAAGGGCGCAGCGTTCGCTGGTGCACACCGGCCACAGGCCCGGCGCGGCGGACGCTAATCGCCATAAAAGGAGGGGCAATGTCGAATCCATTTTCTGAACCCGGCGCTCACGGCCAGCTTCTTGAATCGAAACCGGCCATACCTGAATTTAACTCCGATTGCGATCCCGGCGACGAAACCGATTCCAGCAACCTCGCCGAAGCTCATGCACGCTCCGGCACGCGGTCTGCCTTCCGCGCCGCTCCTTTGCCCTCCGGCTTCTAAGGCCCCCTCAAGCAGCGCCCGCTCCTGCCGCCATGCGCGAACGGAGCGCGCGCCGGCTTAGCCCGGCGTGAAAAAGCTGGGTGCGGGTTGTTGCAACAAAGTCCTGTAGTGGACGATCGGGAAGGAACAAGACATGGCTGAGATCAAGACCGCCGAACCTGCCGTCGAAAATGTAGCCGCTGAAGCAGCCAAGCCGAACAAGGCAGCGCGGAAAGCTCCAGGCCTCGCCTTCAGCCGCTTCTTCACGAAGCCGGGCGTTTCGCCCTACGACGAAGTGGAGTGGGAGCGGCGCCAAGCCGCCATTACCGACACCCAGGGCGGCGTGATTTTTGAGCAGCACGATGTTGAGGTGCCGAAAGACTGGTCGATGACCGCGACCAACATCGTCGCCTCAAAATACCTGCATGGCCGGCTCGGCACCGATGAACGCGAAACCGGCGTGCGCCAGCTCGTATCGCGCGTGGCTGAGACGATTCGCGACTGGGGCACGGCCGGCGGCTACTTCCGCACAGCCGAAGATGCGGCCATCTTCCACGACGAACTGGTCCACCTGCTGGTGCAGCAGAAGGCTGCCTTCAACTCGCCGGTTTGGTTCAACGTGGGCTGCGACCGCATCGAGCCAGGCTCTGACGCCAGCAACTGGCACTGGAACCCGCAGCTTGGGCGCGTGGAGTTCGGCGCAGTGGGCTACACCCGGCCGCAGTGTTCCGCCTGCTTCATCAACTCGGTGAAGGATTCGCTCGATTCCATCCTGACGCTCGCCAAGACCGAAGGCATGCTGTTCAAGTGGGGGTCGGGCACCGGCACGAACCTTTCGCCGCTGCGCTCCTCTACGGAAGGGCTCTCGGGCGGCGGCACGGCGTCGGGCCCGCTGAGCTTCATGAAGGGCTTTGACGCATTCGCCGGCGTTATCAAGTCTGGCGGCAAGACGCGACGCGCCGCCAAGATGGTCATCCTCAACATCGACCATCCTGACATCATCGATTTCATCGAGTGCAAGCAGAAGGAAGAAGCCAAGGCCTGGACGCTGGTGGGCGCCGGCTACGACGGCAACGGTCCCGATTCTGAAGCCTACAGCTCGGTCTTCTTCCAGAACGCCAACAACTCTGTTCGCGTGAACGACGAATTCATGAGCGCGGTGGAACGCGACGCCGATTTCTCCACGCGCGCCGTCACCGATTCGCGCCCGATGCGCACCTTCAAAGCGCGCGACCTGCTGCGCAAGATTGCCGACGCCACCTGGCATTGCGGCGACCCCGGCATGCAGTTCGACACCACCATCAATCGCTGGCATACCTCAAAGAACAGCAGCCGGATTAACGCCTCGAATCCGTGTTCCGAATACATGTTCGTGGACGATTCGGCCTGCAACCTGGCCAGCCTGAACCTGCTGAAGTTCGCACCCAACGGCAGTTTTGACGTGGGGGCCTACCGCCACGCCGTTGACGTCGTGATCACGGCGCAGGAAATCCTGGTCGATAATGCCGGGTATCCGACCGAGATGATCGCGCGCAACTCGCATGACTACCGTCCGCTCGGCCTGGGCTATGCCAACCTGGGCGCGCTGCTGATGGCCGCCGGCCTGCCTTACGACAGCGATGCCGGACGCGACTACGCTGCCGCTGTTACGGCGATCATGTGCGGCGAGGCTTATTTGCAGTCGGCGCGCATTGCCGAACGCTGCGAGCCGCTAGCGCCGGCCACTGACAAAGTGCGCGAAGGCCTGGGCTTGACCGGCGAAACGCCGGCTGACGGGTCGACACAAGCCCAGCGCATGCCGGGCGCGGCCTGCCCCGGCTTTTACATCAATCGCGAACCGTTCCTCGACGTTATCCGCATGCACCGCGCCTCGGTGAACAACATCAACCGCGGCAACATTCCCGCCGCGCTCCACGATGGCGCGCGCGCCTGCTGGGACGAAGCTTTGGCCCATGGCGAAAAATACGGCTACCGCAACGCGCAGGTCACGGTGCTTGCGCCCACCGGCACCATCGGCTTCATGATGGATTGCGACACCACCGGCATTGAGCCTGATCTGGCGCTGGTGAAGTACAAGAAGCTGGTCGGCGGCGGCATGATCAAGATCGTCAACAACACTGTGCCGTCGGCGCTGTTCCGCCTGGGCTACAGCGACGACCAGGTGCAGGCCATCGTCAGCTACATTGATGCCACCGGCACGATTGAAGGCGCGCCGCATGTGAAAGACGAACACCTGCCGGTCTTCGATTGCAGCTTCAAGCCGGCCAAGGGCAATCGGTCGATCCACTACATGGGCCACCTGCGCATGATGTCGGCCACGCAGCCGTTCATTTCGGGCGCGATTTCAAAGACTGTCAACCTGCCCAACGAAGCTACCGTGGAAGAGATCGCCGATGCCTACATTCAGGCCTGGAAGCTGGGGCTGAAGGCGGTTGCCATTTATCGCGATGGCTGCAAGAAAGCGCAGCCGCTCTCGGCCGCCGGCAGCAAAACTTCTGCCGATGTAAGCACCACCGCCTCGGGCACGCAGGCCACGCTCATCGCAGCCGTGGAAGAAGACATGGATGCGCCGCCGCGCGCGCGCCGCCACAAGCTGCCCGATGAGCGCATTTCGCTGACTCACAAATTCAACATTGCCGGCCACGAAGGCTACATCACCGTCGGCCTTTACAAAAACGGCCAGCCGGGCGAGCTGTTCATCACGATGGCGAAAGAAGGCTCGACGGTTTCGGGGCTGATGGATAGCTTTGCGCTGGCCATCTCGATGGCGCTGCAGCACGGCGTTCCGCTGAAGCTGTTGTGCGAAAAGTTTTCGCATACGCGCTTTGAGCCGAGCGGCTGGACGTCGCACCCTGAGATCGGCTTTGCCAAGTCAATCATGGATTACATTTTCCGCTGGCTCGATCTTAAGTTCCTGAA
>JAJPJZ010000051.1 GCA_021323935.1 Terriglobia bacterium
CCGGCCCTTCGATCATCACCTGCACATCGTGCTTCCACGCGGCGCTGGTCAGTTCGCCGAGCGTTGCCAGTTCGGCGAACTGCGCTTCATCGCTGGCATCCGCCACGCATCCCGGCCGCAGCCCGTCGCCGAGGGAGAACGACACGTCATATTTTTTGAAGATGCGGCAGATATCGTCGAAGCACTCATACAAAAAATTCTGCTTGCGATGGTGTGCCATCCACTGCGCCAGGATGGCACCGCCGCGGCTCACAATGCCCGTAATCCGCTTGTGCACCAGCGGCAGGTACTGCAGCAGAACGCCGGCGTGAATGGTCATGTAATCCACGCCTTGCGCCGCCTGCTCTTCAATGACCTCGAGCATGATGGCGGCGCTCAGGTCCTCAATGCGCTTGACGCGCGAAATGGCCTCATAAATCGGCACGGTGCCGATGGGCACCGGAGAATTGCGGATGATGGCTTCGCGAATGCGGGGAATGTCGCCGCCGGTCGAGAGGTCCATGACGGTGTCGGCGCCAAAGTGCACGGAGGTGTGCAGCTTTTTCAGCTCTTCATCAATGTTGGAAGTGACGGCCGAGTTGCCGATGTTGGCGTTGATCTTGCACTTGGAAGCGACGCCGATGCACATCGGCTCAAGCTCAGGGTGATTGATGTTGGCGGGAATAATCATGCGGCCGGCCGCAACTTCATCGCGCACCAGCTCGGGCGCCAGGCTCTCGCGCGCGGCCACGTAAGCCATTTCTTCCGTGACGATGCCGCGGCGCGCATAGTGCATCTGCGAAAAGTTTTCGTCGCGGGCTGCGGCCGCGCCTTCACGACGCCGGGCAATCCACGCCGAGCGAAGCGGTTGGCCTGCGGTGTCAGTAGAAGCCGGAATGTTCGCGGTGGTGGTCATTGTGGCCTCGTGGTGAAAGCCCATTATATCGCCGCGTCCCGCGAACTTAACGGTTCACTCACCGGTGGCGCTGAACTATGATGTCGTGCCATGAAGGCAATCCTGGTGGCCATTTCGCTCCTTGCTACATCGCTCATTGCGCAGCAGACGCACAACCAATACGAGCCGCCGAACACGCCCGGCGCCGGGCAAAAGCTGCTGGCGCAATTTGCCGGCGAGTGGGACCTGGTGAAAACTTTCTTTCCCGCCAACGGCCAGCCGATCGTGACCAGGGGCACATGCCGGCAGTACATGATTCAGGACGGCAAGTTTCTGCAGTCAGATTTCACGTTCATCAATGCCGACGGCACGAAGAGCACGGGCACCGGCATCTCCGGCTTCGATTCAAAGACCAACCGCTTCACCACCGTGTGGTACGACTCGCGGCAGACCACGATGTCAATTCGCCAGAGCGACGGCACCTTTGACGGCAAGAACATCGTGCTTTGGGCGACCGCGCTTGATCCCGACCAGCCCGGCCGCAAGACCGTGGCCCGCGCGCACCTCGAACAGGACGGCCGGGTCCTGGTGCACGCCCATTTCCTGGTCGATAGCTCAGGAAATGAGCGCAAAATGATCGAGCTGCGCATGACCCGCAAGTAGCTTTTCGCGGCCGCCGCTTGGCTGCAACATGGGTGACGTACATCACTTGCTTCCGCCTGCGAACCGGGATAGGCTTTTTACAGCATGAGCAGCAAAGGCACGAAATTCGCGCAGTTTGGCGCTGCGACCGCCATCATTGTGCTCTCGCTCGGGTACCTCGCCTACACCGGCGTGCAGCAAAGCAAGAGCTACTACGTCACGATCGGCGAACTGCGCGGCATGGGCAACCAGGCTTATACCAAGCGGCTGCGCGTCGGAGGCTTTGTCAAGACCGGCTCCATCAAGCGCCGCGGCACGCATGTCGAGTTTTTGCTGGCTGAATGCGAGCCGAACACGGCGACACCCTGCACCGATGACAAGCTGATTCCGGTTGAATACACCGGCGTGGACGCGCCTCCCGACACTTTTAAGGACGAATCGCAGGCGCTGGCTGAAGGCACCTACGGCCACGATGGGGTTTTCCACGCGCAGGGATTGCAGGCCAAGTGCGCTTCAAAGTACGCGCCGGCTGACGACAAAGGCACGGCGCCGGCAGGCAACAAGGCCACCGCCGCCCCTGACGGCACTCGCACCGTGGCGCGTGGCGATACGGCGCCCAACGCAGGCGCGACGGCAGCTTCCACCGGCCCGAGCGGTCCAGCCCAGTGACCTCTCTCGCCGTGACCACGCCGCAATCAACGCAGCAGGCCGTTACCGCTGCGGTTGAACTTCGCAACGTCAGCAAGCACTTTGACGGTGTGATTGCATTGCGCGGCGTGTCGCTGGCGTTTGACCGCGGCCAACTGTCACTGCTGCTCGGTGAGAACGGCGCCGGGAAAAGCACGCTGCTTCGCCTGATTGCCGGCCTGGCTACGGCCACCGAGGGCAGCATCGCGCTGTTCGGGTCCACGGAGCGCGACAAATGGAAATGCAGGCTGGGCTTCATGCCGCATGCCTCGCTGCTCTACGACGAGCTCACCGGTCTTGAAAACCTGCAATACTTTGCCGCGCTTTACGGCATTCGCGATCGCGAGTTCTGCCAGCGCGCCATTGCCGGCGTCGGGCTGGATCCGGGCCTGCAGCGCCGCGTCGGCCAATATTCACAAGGCATGCGGCAACGGCTGTCGCTGGCGCGCGCCGTGGTCCATGATCCTGACCTGCTCTTGCTCGATGAGCCATTCTCGAACGTCGATGTGGCCTCCGCCCGCGAAATTGCCGCGCACCTGGCGCGCATGCGCGATGCCGGCAAGAGCGTGCTGGTCGTTACTCATCAGCCGCAGGTGCTGGATGGTGTGGCCGATGAGGCTGTGTTCCTCGAAGCCGGACGCGTCATCGACCGGCGCTGCTGGAACCTTGAGGCACTGCGCGCGTTTGAGGAGGCAAGCCTCGGATCGCGCGTCAAAGAAGTTCGCCGGCTGTGATTGCGCCTGGTTTGTGCCAGGTCACGCTGGGGTGCGCGTAAGCTTTCGTTACCAGGCGGGATAACGCCTTTCGATCATGAGTTCACTCGCTCACATCACGCGAATCGGCTTGCGCAAAGACCTGCGCCTGGAGTGGCGCTCGAAAGATGCGCTGAACGCCATGATTTTCTTTGGCGGGTTGATCGTGGTGATCTTCAGCTTTGCCTTTGAGCCTACGCAGGAGGAAGCTCGCCAGATTACCGGCGGCCTCATCTGGGTTGCGTTCCTGTTCGCCGCCGTGGTTGCCATGAACCAGACGTGGGCGCGCGAGTTGCGCAACCAGGTGCTGGACGCTTATTGCGTCTCGCCCGCGCAGCCCAACGCGCTCTTTCTTTCCAAGGCGCTGGGCAATTTTGTGTTCGTCATCATTCTCGAAGCCGTCATGGCGCCGCTGTTCGTAATTTTTTATAACCTGCGCGTGCTCGGGCCCGCATGGCAATTGGTCGTCGTGGCGCTGCTCGGGACCTGGGCGCTGGTGGTGAATGGAACGTTCTTCGCGGCGCTTTCGCTGCGCACCCGCAGCCGCGAGCTGATGCTGCCGCTCATCCTGTTCCCCATATGCCTGCCTGCCGTCATCGCCATGGTCGAGGCCACAACCAACATCCTGACCGGCGACGGCTCTGCCACCTCGTGGCCGGGCGTGCTGGCGGCTTACGATTTGCTGTTCACCACCATTTGCCTGCTGCTGTTTGAAGCCGTGCTGAAAACGGAGTAACCACGCTATGCCTGAGCCGCAACTGCAAAGCCGCAACACAAAGCTGTTTACCGTGTTCGCCGCGTTCACCTTCGTGCTGATGTCCTACGGCATGTATGAGGCGCTGATTGGCGCCCCCACCGAGCGCACCATGGGCGCGGCGCAGCGCATCTTCTATATTCACGTTCCTTCCGCGTGGGTGGCGGGGATGTGCTTCGGGCTGAATTTTCTGGCGTCGCTGGTTTTCCTGTTCCGCCGCAACCAGCCGCTCGCGCGCCGCGCCGATGCCCTGGCGGTCTCCGCTGCTGAAGTCGGCGTGGTGTGCTGCACCGTGATGCTGATTACCGGCCCGATCTGGGCGCGCAAGGCCTGGGGCGTGTGGTGGGCCTGGGACCTGCGGCTCACGACCGCACTGCTGCTCTGGCTGATTTACCTGGCGTACCTGATGCTGCGGCGGTTCTCTTCGAGCGGCAACGCGCCGCTGCTCTCGGCGGTGCTCGCCGTCTTCGCCTTCGCCGACGTGCCCTTCGTATGGTTCGCCATTCGCTTCCGCGATTACCGCGGCAACCATCCCAAGCCGGTTTTCGGCAACGGACCGAACCAGGGCCTGCACCCTGCGATCCTGAAGGCATTTTTGATCAATCTGGCCGCGTTCACTGCGTTTGGAATTTTGCTGCTCATCGTGCGCTACACGCTTGAGCGTGCGCGCCAGGCTATGGCTGACCGCCGCCTGGCCACGGCGCTCGGTGAAAGTAGCGGCCGCGCGGCCGTTGCTGGCCGTGAATTACAGGAGGTGCGTTGATGGCCTACATGACTGCTGCCTACGTTGCTGCCGGCGTGATTTACTTTGGCTACATGTGCTCGCTGGCGCGCCGTGCCCGCGATTTGCGGCGCCATTTGTAAGCGTTTCTGTTCGCGCGCATTTGGATTGCCCCGAGCCGCGCGGTCGCTCGATTTGGCGCCGCATCGCGCTTACATCTCCTTAAGCCCGGCGGCTGATCGAGAATTCAGGAATTGCGAATCAGCTCTTTCGCCGCGCTCACATCGGCGAACCAAACCAGCCGTCCTTGGGGTTGAACGCCTGCCGCCGGAACGTCGCGTTCCCTGAGCGCGTGCCTCATTGCATCATTCTTCTCCACTCCTGCAACCAGAAACAGAACTTCAGCCGCGGCGTTCAGCACCGGATACGTAGACGTAATTCGCGTGGTGTTTTGCTGAGGCACCGCATTCGCCACGACCCAGCGATCGACGACGCCCAAGGCGGCAGTCCCGGGAAATAACGAGGCCGTATGGCCGTCGGGGCCAAGCCCGAGAAAAATGAGATCGAACTGCGGCAACGATCCTTTGAAGTGCTGCTTCAACTCCTCTTCATACTGGGCGGCAGCTTCTTGGGGCCTGAGCTCGGCGCGGATACGATGCACGTGCGCCGCGCCCAGCGCGGAGTTTGAAAGCAACGATTCACGCACCATGCGGTAGTTGCTGTCTTTATCGCTCGGCGGCACACAGCGTTCATCGCCGAAGAACAGGTGCAGGTTGCGCCAGTCGATTGCCGCGAGCGCCGGATCCGTGATGGCGCGCCGAGCGATCAATTCATAAGCAGACCGCGGCGTTGAACCTCCCGACAACGCGATCGCGGGCGCCCAGCCCTGCTGCTGCGCCGAGAGCACCGCGCGGAAGAACTCATCGGCTGCGGCGCTGAACAGCTCATCCCGGCCGGCGAAGATGGTGAGCTGAGCCTTTCCGATTGTGATGTGGCGAATGTGCATGAGCAACTCAACGACAAACGTCAACCGTAAAAAGCCTCATCACTGCGACAGAAATACCGCCAAACAAATCTCAGCACCAACCCAGGTCAATTTCTAATCTGCTTGGTTATCTGCGTCGCGGCGGCGGCGTGTGCCGCGCCAATCAAGCCTGCGTCCTCATTTTCAATCAGCATTACTGGAATCGCCCGCACCACCGGGCTCAGCCGGCCCTTTGACGTGAACGCTTCCAGAAACACCGCCTGCAACTTCGGCTTGGCCAGTGTCCTGATTGCAATTCCGCCGCCCACGTAAAGGCCCGCGGTGGCAATAAAGTTCAGCGCGACGTTGCCGGCGCACGCGCCGTAATAGCGGCAAAAAAGTTCCAGCGCCTGCTCACAAATTGCATACTGTTCGCTGATGCCAAACCTTGAAATCGCTGCAGGGACGTCAGCCGTCGAGCTCAGCGCCTGCGCCAGTTCAGCAGGCTCTTCGGCGCGGTGCGTATCACGCAAGAACTCGTAAACATTCTGCAGGCCGGGGCCTGAAAGCACACGCTCAAAGCTGACGTGACCAAACTTTCCCCGCAAATAGCGGTAGAGCTCAATACCAATGTCATCAATGGCGGCGAAATCCGCGTGCCCGCCCTCGGTCGGGACCGGCAACAGCTTGCCGCCGTGCCACAGCAACCCGCCCACACCCAGGCCGGTTCCGGCGGCAATCAGCGCCCGATTGCCCACCACGGGAGCGCCGGCCTGCAGCGTGACAAGTTGCGATGGCGGCATGGCCAGCGCGCCGTACGCATACGCCACCAGGTCATTCAGCAGCGCCACCGGCGGAAGATTGAGCGCGCGCCGAAGCGCTGCGCCATCAACCTGCCACGCCAGGTTGGTGGCGATCACGCGGTTCTTCATCACCGGCCCGGCCACGCCCAGGCAAGCAGCTTCAATCTTTCCGGGATTGGCGGCGAGAAACAGCCGAACGATCTCTTCGAGCGACTGGAACTCGTGCGCGCGGTAGCTGCCGTGCGCGCGCATCACCAGCTCG
>JAJPJZ010000017.1 GCA_021323935.1 Terriglobia bacterium
GGCTTTTCGCCTTCCTTGGCGCGGGATTCGGCGACCGCGGCGTCGATGTAGAGGCGGTCAGACTTGCCGGCCTTTGACTTGAGGCGGACAGCTTCGGCGAGAGCGCGATCGGTGTAAGCCTTGACGTCGTCGCCGCGCATGCCTAGCGCTTGCGCCAGTCCCCAGTAGCACATGGCGCAGGCAGGGTCGGCGCGGATGGCTTGCTCGAAGGCGCGCGCGGATTCGTAATTCCAAAAATCGTGCAGCAGGCTGAGGCCCTGGTCGAACCAGGCCTGGGCTTCCGGGGTGGCCTTGATGGCGATGTGGGAGTTGCCGATGCCGGTCATGCGCACAGGCACGGGGAGCTGGTCGGGCGGGGGAATGGGACGCATGTCCATGGCCGGCATGGGGCTCTGCGCGAAGAGCGCCGCGGCGAGCAACAGCAACAATGAGGCGGAGAGCGCGATGCGGAGGCGAGGGAATTTCATGAGGAGAATGTACTCCAATACGGGCAGGTTTTAGCCGGGATGAAGGGCGTTTTTGTGCAGGCGACGAACTAGGGAGCGGCGTTCAGGCCGCGGCGGGCGGCCATTTCGCGGCCGACTTCGCGCTGCTCTTCGGGAGAGAGCGCGTGGGCGGCGGCGGGAAAGACGACGGTATCTTCAAGGCGGATGTGCTCGGCGTAGATGGCTTCCAATTGGGCGACGGCGGCGCGGAAGGCGTTGAGGTCAGGCGTGGGCAGGGTCCCGGAAGCGAGCCAGCGGAGGCCGATTGCGTCGATTTGTTGATGCAACCGTTGAGCACGCGCGTGCTCGTGCTCGAGGGAATCGACCTGGAGCATGACGGCGGCGACTTTGCCGCTGGTGCTGCGCCGCATGCGGGGGAAGAGAGACTGTTCTTCGTCGGCGGTGTGGCGCGGGCCGGCCTCGCGGAAATACTTGAGGGCGGCGTCGAGCGAGTTGCGCTCGGAGGGCGAGAGCGGGTCAGGAGCGGCAGATTCGCCGACGCGCGTCAGCGCCGCGAGGAACATTTCGATGCGGCGGTGGCAATCGGACATGAGGGAGATGGGCTGGGAGAAATCAGGCGAAGTCTGGCCAATCTGGACCGGCATAGATGAATCGGGCGCGGGGGAGCAGCAGCGCGGGGCCACACGGAGGCCGTGGCGGCGGCGTGCGCCAGGGCGCCGAAGAAGCGATGGTAGCATGGGCCGGCGGCAGTGCGGGCGCTGTAATCACAAGGTTAAGTTGACTTTCCTGAAAGCGAAAGCTGAGAATAAGGTGGCGGTGGCGCCACGCCGCAGCAGTGTTGCGTTTGATCGTTGAGCCAAGCAGTTGGCTGCGACGACGGGAGTGTGGGTTGTTCGGTGCGGGCGCCGGCGCGAGCGGCTGTCCCAAAGCGGATTTCCGGGCAGGATTCGCCTGAAGGGACTTCCAATTTAGGATTCTGAAGGATGTCCCCCAAGGATTCTCCCATGTCGAAGATCCTCTGCGTCGATGATGAGCCACACGTAGTCACGCTGAAGTGCGCAATCCTGGAGGCGGCAGGGCACGATGTAACGCCTGCGACTTCAGCGCGCGAAGCTATTGACAAGCTGCAGCACGAGAGCTACGACGCAGTCGTGACTGACTGGCGGCTGGGGGACGCGAACGGCCGGGCCGTGGTGCAGGCGGCGAAGAGCACGTCGTCAGTGCCGGTGGTGGTGGTTTCAGGGTACGTGGCTGAGGCATTCCAGGCCGCTGAGCCGCTGGCCGATCTTTATTTAGAGAAGCCGGTGAACCCGGAAGAGCTGGTCACGATCGTGAACGAGCTGCTGAAGACCAGCGAGAAACCCTCGTAAATCTGCAAGTCCTGCAGCGGCGGCGCACCTGGTGCGCAGCCAATCAGCTTGCGGGCTGCTGCCGCAAATGACGCACAACTAAGGTTCATTCTTCCGCATCGGGAAGCATCCGCACGTAACGGTATCCCATCGTAAAAGTAGCCTCGCCGAAAAGCCATCTTGTAACCCCAAGGACCCGTGCTCGTGGACCGTGAAGCCACACAAATTGAATTGTGCACGCTGCTGGAGAGCTTGCCGGAAGCAGTGTTCATTGTTGAAAGCAACGGGCGCATTGTGGAGGCGAACTGCCCGACCGAGCGGTTTGTGGGGCTGAAGCCGGAGCAGCTTCGCGGCATGAACCTGGCTGAGCTGGCGAAGGTGGTCTCGATCAAGGAGCAGGGGCGGGCGCTTGACGCGGCGCACCTGGCGATTGCGCGGGCGTTGCGCGGGGAGACGGTGCGCAACGAGCATCGCGCGTTTGAGAGGAGCGACGAGGAGCGGCAGGAGGCGCTGATTTCAGCCAACCCGATGCGGGCTGCTGACGGGCGGATCATCGGCGCGCTGGTGGTGATTCGCGACGTGACGGAAGTGACGCAACTGCAGCGCCGGCTGGCCGACACGGAGCGGCACAAAGCCATCGGGCACATGGCCGCAGGGCTCATCCATGACTTTAACAACGTGCTGGATACGGTTGAGAAGGCGGTGACGCTGCTGCAGTTGAAGGAGCAGACCACGCCTGAGCAGCGGCGGCCATACATCGACATTGCCCACAAAGCGGTGCGCCGCGGGGCCGAGATCGTGGCGCGGCTACGGCAGTATTTGAAGAATGGGTCGGGCGAGGTGACGATCATCGATGTGCGGCAGATGATGGAAGAGAGCCTGGAGCTGGTGCAGCCGATGCTGCAATCGGCGCACCAGAACGTCAAGGTAAAGCGCGAGCTGGGCGAGGCGGGAATTGTGAGGGCCAACGCGGCCGACCTGAGGCGTGTGCTGGTGAACCTGCTGATCAACGCGCTGCAGGCGATGCCGCAGGGCGGCGACCTGACGGTGAGGACGGAGCGCAACAGCGGCGAGGGCTCGCGGGCGCGGGTCATCATTGCGGATAC
>JAJPJZ010000203.1 GCA_021323935.1 Terriglobia bacterium
AAGAGCTGCAGAAACGCGGCGCCCAGGTGCATTACAACGACCCCTATTTCCCCTCGGTGGGGCGCGGGCGCCACTACGATTTGCAGATGACCAACACGCCGCTTGAAAACCTGGGGCAGTACGATTGCGTGCTGATCGTGACCGACCATTCGAACTATGACTACGCGGCCATCGTGCGCGAAGCCAGGCTGGTGGTCGATACGCGCAACGCGACCAAGGGCATCAAGAGCGAAAAAATCGTGCACTGCTAAGGCCGGGCAGCTTGCCCGGCTGTGCTCGCCAGGCGAAATTCATGCAATATCTCGTCACCGGAGTTGCGGGCTTTATCGGTTCGCACATCGCCCAGGAGCTGCTGCGCCGGGGCGAGCGTGTGCGGGGCGTCGATAATTTCGTTACCGGCACGCGCGAAAACCTGAAGGAGCTTGGCGGGCTTGAGTTCCAACAGGCCGACCTGCGCGACCTGGCCGCCATGCGCGCAGCCTGCCGCGGCGTGGATTACGTTTTCCATGAAGCCGCGCTGGCCTCGGTGCCTCGCTCGGTGAAGGATCCGGTCTCGACCAACGACGCCAACGTCACGGGCACGCTGAACCTGCTGGTTGCGGCGCGCGAAGCCGGCGTGAAGCGGGTGATCTACGCGGAGTCGTCTTCGGCATACGGCGACACGCCCACGCTGCCCAAGCGCGAAGACATGCTGCCGAACCCGATTTCGCCGTACGCGGTATCGAAGCTCGGGGGCGAGCACTACATGGCTGCGTTTTATCGCGTGTATGGGCTGGAAACAGTTTCGCTGCGCTACTTCAACGTGTTTGGCCCGCGCCAGGCAGCGGATTCGCCCTACTCCGGCGTGCTGGCGAAATTCATCTCCATGATGCTCGAAGGCAAGCAGCCCACCATCTTCGGCGATGGCGAGCAAAGCCGCGATTTCACCTACGTTGACAACGTGGTTCAGGCCAACCTGCGCGCCTGCACGGCCGCGCGCGAGGCGGTTTGCGGCCGGGCCTTCAATATTGCGCTGGGCGAGCGCTACACCCTGAACCAGACGTTTGCGGTGTTGCGCGGCATCACGGGCTACCAGGGCGAGCCGGCGTATGCAGCAGAGCGCGCCGGCGACGTGAAGCATTCGCAAGCCGATATCACGCTGGCGACGCAGCAGCTTGGGTATGCGCCGCCGGTCAGCTTTGAAGAAGGCCTGCACCGGACCGTCGCCTGGTATCGCCAGGAGCTGGCAAAGAGCGGCGTAGCCGCGGCTTCTTCACGCGCCTGACCGGGCACGCTATCCATTCATACATTCATTCACCCCCGCATTAACCATCAGCTGCGCCGGCGCTGCCAGGGTGCGGCTCGCGGGTTCAGGCGGCATTCGCGGGGGTGTGGCGGGCGCGCTCGTACACCCGAACGTATTCGCGGGCCGATGCATTCCACGAAAAATCGCGCGACATGCCGTTGCGCATCAGCGTCTGCCACGCATCGCGGTCCTTAAATGCCGCCAGCGCCTGGCGAATTGAGGCCAGCAGCGCGTCGCCGCTGTACTCAAAGAACTTGAAGCCGGTGCCGCGCGCGGCGCGAGCGTCCCAGGGATCGATGGTGTCGTCGAGCCCGCCGGTAGCGCGCACGACGGGCACGGTGCCGTATTTCAGGCTGTAAATCTGGTTCAGGCCGCAGGGCTCGTAGCGTGAAGGCATCAGGAACATATCGGCGCCGGCTTCAATCTTGTGTGCCAGCGCGTTGTCATAGGCGACCTTGATCGCCACTTTTTGCGGAAACTGCTGCGCCAGGCGGCGAAACATGTCTTCGTAAACTTTGTCGCCGCTGCCGAGCACCACCAGGATCATTTCTTCGCGCGCCAGGCGATCGGCAATTTGCGCAACCAGGTCGAAGCCCTTCTGCGCCGCAAAACGCGAAATGATGCCGAGCACCGGCAGGCTCAGGTCGGCCTCGTGCATTCCGAATTGCGCCAGCAGGTCGCGCTTGCACGCGGCTTTGCCGGCAAGGTCGCCGGGGGAGTATTGCGCCGCCAGGAATTTATCGTGCGCCGGGTCCCACTCGCTGTAATCGATTCCGTTCAGGATGCCGGTCACGGTCGCGGCGCGCCCGCGCAGGACGCCGTCGAGGCCAAACCCGTATTCCGTGGTCTGGATTTCCTGGCTGTAGCGCCGGCTGACGGTGGTGATGTAGTCAGAAAAAACGATGCCGCCTTTCAGGAAGTTGACCTTGCCGAAGAACTCCATCTTCGAAATCGTGAACAGGTCCCACGGCAACTGCAGCAGCGGGAGGGTATCGGCGGGAAACAGGCCCTGGTAGCCGATGTTGTGGATGGTGAACACCACCGGGCGGCCGGCGAGCAGCGGATCTTCGGCGTAGAGAGCGCGCAGCAGCACCGGCACCAGCGCCGATTGCCAGTCGTGGCAGTGAAACACGTCAGGCGGGCCGATGATCTTGCTGGTTTCGAGCACGGCGCGGCTGAACAGCGCAAAGCGCTCGGCATTATCGGGGTAATCGCCCTGCGAGGTGCCGTAAAGCGCGTCGCGGTCAAAAAAGGGCGGGTAATCAATAAAGTAGAATTGCACGCCGGAGTGAATGCCGCCATCGAGCACGGCGCAGAAGCGATACTGATCGTCA